>CALZOH010000072.1 GCA_945827465.1 uncultured Prevotellaceae bacterium | reverse complement strand
GTTCCCCACAAAAACAATGCCCTTGCAGTAGTGAGGGGATATCACTTACGGCAAGGGCACTTGTCAGATGATGAAGTTGTGAGGACGCTTAGCCTTCGTAGAATCGTTTGGTGGCACGCAACAGGTGGCGCAACGAGCTGACGAGCTCTTGCGTTTCTTGCAGGGTGTTGAGGTAAAGGAAGTGGAGGCGGATGTTGGTGCCTTCACGACTGAAGTTGTTTTGCTCTTCACTGCGCATTTCCGAGAGTCGGCTCTTGAGTGAGTTGCCTTCGGTGAGCAAGGCGTCGATTTGGTTGTATTCCTCTTCGTGAACAATTTCGTAGGCTTTGGCAAACATTTCCACTACTTCGTCGCGAATGGGCAGATATTGTTTCTTGTATTCATCGGGCAGCGGGTTGAAGTAATTGTCAACATGCTCCAGACAGGGGTCGCTGATGCGCTTGAGGCAGTAGAAAATCTGTGTGAGGCTGTTGGCAGCCAGGTGAAACCAAGTATTCTTTTGTACGGCTTCGTCGATGTTGATTTTGCGCATGCCCACAATTTCCTTTTGACGGGCCTTGAGCCAAGTGCTCTTTTCGTCATTGATGGAGTTGGAGGCTTTGCGCAGTTCGCGAATGTTCTCGTTGAGCAATCCGTCGGTAATCTGGAAGAAGCAGTTCTGCGTGTATTCCAAAATGCTGCCGTGGGTAAGACGGATGTGACGGTGGAGCAGCGTACGCACTTCTTCTTCCGATTGTGACTCGGAGATCTGGCTGAAGAGCTCGTCGGTTTCGCTGTTCTCGTCAGCTTTCTTATGTTTCAGGTTATTCTTGACTAAAATCACGAGGATGATCACCACGCAGGCCGCCATGACAATTGGTCCGCCGAAGTGCATCAGGTTGGTGATGAGGAAGCACGTGAGGAAGGCGGCTCCGGCCGTGATGAACCATCCGCCAATTACGGAGATAACACCTGTGATACGATACACAGCGCTTTCGCGTCCCCAAGCTCTGTCGGCCAAGGACGAGCCCATGCCCACCATGAAAGCTACGTAGGTGGTGGAGAGAGGGAGCTTGAGCGTGGTACCGATGACGATGAGCAATCCGGCCAAGACGAGATTGACGGAGGCACGCACCAAGTCGAAGGCCAAGTCGCTGGTAGCTCCGTCTTCGCGAGGAGCAAAGCGGCTGTTCACCCATCGTTTGATGCCGATGGGGACGAGGTTGAGGGCGACTTCGGTGCTGCCGCCCACCATGCGAACCAAGCGGCGGGCGATGCGTGACGAACTGAAAATCTCATCACCTTCGTTCTGCTTGGAAAGGCTGATGGAAGTATTGATGACCTTGCGGGCCTTTTTGGAAATGAAGAGAGAGATAATCATTACCACACCGGCGCCTACCAAATAATAGATAGGCATGCGGGCCGATTCGCAGAGCGATGTCATCATGAAGGTGTCGTACTGACCTTGTCCGTTGGCCATATAATCTTGTGTTGACGACAAACCGGCCAAACTCACTCCGATGAAGTTCACCAAGTCGTTACCGGCAAAAGCCATGGCCAGCGAGAAGGTACCAAAGAGTACCACTATCTTGAAGATGTTCACCTTCAGCCATGAGAGAATCTGCGTCAGAATGGTGAAGAACACGAGGAAGGAAATCAGGATGTGACCGCTGTGAAGGCTAATCCAGGCTTTGACATCGGGAGTCATGAAGGAGGCTTGTCCGAATCCTTTCGTGATGAGGAAGTAGCTGATGGAAGTGATGGAGATACCGCCGAAGATGCCGATGGTCCACTTCTTGTGGCGCTCGTAGTGGAACGTGAAAACAATGCGGCTCAGCCACATCACCACCAGACCTACCACGAAGGCAATGGCTACCGAAACAAAGATGGCCATGATCACCGACAGTACCTTCTCCGTATTGATGTAGTCGGCATAGCTGTACATGCCTCCGTCGTTCATCATCTTGATTACAGCCATTGCCGTAGCACCGCCAAAGAGTTCAAACACCATGGAAACGGTTGTACTGGTGGGCAAACCCAAGGAGTTGAAGATGTCGAGAATCATGACATCGGTGCAGACTACGGCCAAGAAGACGCACATTACTTCCGCATACGTAAAGTTCTGTGGTTGCAAGATGCCGTGGCGTGCAATGTCCATCATACCGCTACTAGTGGCTGTTCCGACCAGAATGCCCACAGCAGCAATAATCAGCACCGTTTTGAAGCGGGCAGCTTTAGAACCTACGGCTGATGAGAGAAAATTGACGGCGTCGTTTGAAACGCCCACAAACATGTCGAAGATGGCGAGACAGAGCAGGAATGCAATCACCAAGAGATAAAACGTCTCCATACTTTAATGTAATACTTAATATTTGTACACAAAAGTACTGCTGAAATATTACAAATCTGTTACAAACGAGGACTAATCGTTGCTAACAGATTCGATGTTGAAGATGAATGGTGCGTACTGACCCCATTATTCTTCTGTTAGGTTATCGGCAGAGTGGTAACGTTTGGTGGCGCGTAGCAAGTGGCGCAGAGTGCTGACAAGCTCTTGCGTTTCTTGAAGGGTGTTGAGATAGAGCAGGTCCAGTCGGATGTTGGTGCCTTCGCGCCGGTAGTTGATTTGTTCTTGGTGACGCATTTCAGAGAGTCGGCTCTTTAGTGCATTGCCTTCGTCCATCAGTACGTCGATTTGATTGAAGTCTTGGGCGGCAATCATCTCATGCGCTTTCTCAAACATCTCTACCACCTCGTCACGGATGGGAAGGAAGGCGTGAACGTAGTCGCGTGGCAGCGGATTGAAATTGTTGTCGACGTGCTCTACGCAGGGGTCGCTGATGCGTTTGAGACAGTAGAAGAACTGCGTAACACTGTTATTGCCCAGGTGAAACCAAGTGTTCTTCTTCACGGCCTCGTAGTAGTCGACCATGCGCATGCCCACTATCTCTTTCTGTCGGGCTTTCGACCAATCTTTGCGAACGTCGTTGATGGACTCGGCAGCCTTGCGTAGCTCCTTGATATTCTCGTTCATCAGTCCGTCGGTGATGTGCAGGTAACAGTCGCGTGTGAAGTCAATCATGCGGCTATGGGCCAGGGCAATGTGGCGGTTGAGCAGTTCAAGGCGTTCGCCGGTATCTTTGGAAGCTACCATTTGGTGATAAATGACGTCGCCTTCGTCTACCTCGGCCTTTTCCTTGAAGTGCAGGTTGCTATGAATCAGAATGAGCAACACGATCACCACGATTGCAGCCATGGCAATGGGACCACCGAAGTACATCAGCGTGGTGATGACGAAGCAGAGCGTGAAGGCTCCGCCGGCTGTGATGAACCATCCGCCTATCACCGAGAATACACCCGTGATGCGATAGACGGCACTCTCGCGTCCCCAGGCACGGTCGGCCAAAGACGAACCCATCGCTACCATGAAGGCCACGTAGGTGGTGGAGAGCGGGAGTTGCAGAGACGTACCAATCACGATGAGCAGACCCGATAATACCAAGTTGACAGAAGCACGTACCATGTCAAAGGCCACTTCGGCGCTGTTCTCTTCTTCGGGTTTCTCAAAACGGGAGTTCACCCAGTTTCGTACCGACATCGGTACGAAGCGCAACACCGTGTTGGTGGTATTGAGTGTACCACGAACCAAACTGCGAGAGATGCGTGACGAACTGAAAATCTCGTCACCGTCACTTTGTTTCGACAAGTTGATGGTGGTGTTGATGACCTTACGGGCCTTCTTCGAGATAAACAGGGCAACAGCCATGACCAAACCTGAAAGGATGAGGTAAATGACAGGCGTTCGTGCAGACTGCGTGAGCGACGTCATCATGAACGAGTGGGGATCACCCATTCCGTTTGCCAGATAATCTTCGGTGGATGCCAGTCCTGCCAATGCCACACCGATGAAGTTCACCAGGTCATTGCCTGCAAAAGCCATGGCCAAAGCAAACGTTCCGAAGATGACGATGACTTTGAATACATTGATCTTGCACCAATAGAGCACCTGTGTCAAGACAAACGAACCCAATACCAGTACCAGGAAGATGCTCTGATTGTTGGTAGCCACCCATTCTTTGTTGGCTTCGCTCATGAAGGTGGCTTGTCCGAAGCCTTTCACCAACATGAAGTTCATGATCGAGGCAAACGAGATGGAACCAAACAGGCCGATGGACCACTTCATGTGCTTCTTGAATTGGAACGTAAAGACGATACGACTGATCCACATCACGACCGTACCCACTATAAAGGCAATACCGACTGACAGGAAGATGGCCATTACCACGGTGAGCACTTTGTCCGTATTGACCAGAACGCCGTAACTAAGTGCGCCGGTGGTGTCTTTCATCATTTTGAAGATGGCAATAGCCGTGGTACCGCCAAAGAGTTCAAACATCATTGATACTGTTGTACTGGTCGGCATGCCGAGCGTGTTGAAAATGTCGATGATCATCACGTCGGCACACACCACCGACAGAAATACGCACATCACTTCGGCATAGGTATAGTTTTGTGGCTGTAAAACGCCATGGCGTGCAATGTCCATCATTCCGCTGCTCGTTGCCGTTCCAATCAAGATACCGATACCGGCAATAATCAACAGCGTGCGCAGTTGGGCAGCCCGAGCGCCGATAGCGGGAGGAAGAAAAGAAACTACGGCACTTGATACACCGGTGTACAAATCAAATACGGCTAAAGCCAAAAGAAAGAATACAATTACGATATAGAAAGTCTCCATGAAGGGGAATATTGAGTTACAAAACTATTTCAAACTTGTTACAAAATTACTGCATTTGTTGATAACAGATAGCTACACTGGCCCGAAAACTTGCAAAAAAAAGAATACACGATGGTCGTCTGTTTCTCGTTCATGCCTTGGTGAAGGGCTTTTCACGTTCGTGCGATTGGCTTCTATGGCGCTGTGTAGGCTGTCCTTATTATGTATTGACCATGAATAACTCGAAACAAATAATTATCTTTGTTCGCGGTTTCAAAAGTAATGTCAATGAATCCTTATAAAATACTTGTAATTGATGATAACCAATCCGTATTGCGTACGCTTAAACTGGTGTTGAAGGGCGTTTTCAAGACGGTGGTCACTGTTCCTGACCCGAAGTTGATTCCTGTATTGCTGCGTGCCGGTGATGTCGATGTGGTATTGCTCGACATGAACTTTGATGCACGTCGATTGGATGGTGAAGAGGGGCTCTATTGGCTGAATCGCATCCGAGAACTGCCTAATAATTCACCGGCTGTGGTGTTGATAACAGCCTTTGGCGACATTGATTTGGCGGTGAAGAGCGTGCAACAGGGAGCGGAAGACTTTATTACCAAACCCTGGGACAACCATGTGCTCATCAGCAAGCTCGAAACGGCCATCATCAACCATCGTAACAAACAGCAAACGGCGGCATTGGCAGCTCAAGCGGCTTCGTTGCATCATCAGATAGCGTCCGACCGACATCTTTCGTTGGAACAATTGGAGAAAAAACACATTCTTGAGGTGCTTGCACAAGAGAACGGCAATATGGTCAATGCCTCCGAACGTCTGGGCATATCGCGTCAGACGCTTTACAACAAGCTCAAGAAGTTCGGCACCTTGGTATGAAGCAGTATCACTATCATTTCTACATCTTATTATTGGCGTTGCTCCTGCTGGCTTCGGGTGGGCTGGTCGTATTTGCGTGGATGTCCGCTTGGAGATGGATGGTTCTGTTAGGATGCGTCTTGTTGTGCGTCATCGTTTTGGCGATGTTGTGGCGAGCAGCATCTTTTTTACCCGACCAAGTGAAATACTTCCTGGGTTGTTTGCATAGCAAGGACACCATGAGTCGGTTCCCAACCACACACGATGCCGAGCTTCAGGAGATGTATGAAAACATGAATCGCGTCATGCAGACCTATAGCCTTTATCGGATGGAACTCGAAACGAAGCGTTTGTATTATGACCGAATCCTTCGCATGATGACTCATGAACTGCGTAACAGCATTGCTCCCATCGTTTCGCTCAGTGAAGATATGTTGCAACGCAGTTATTCCGCCGGTGAGAGTCGTGAAGCCGTTGAGGTGATCCACGAACAGTGCACGTCTATCAAGTCACTGCTTGATAACTACTATGAATTGACTCATTTGCCGAAGCCGGAGCTCAGGGAAGTGTCGGTGAAGTCCATGCTTGAATATGTGAAACGCCTTTTTCCGGAACAGGAACTTTCCATACATTGTGCACAAGGCTTGAAGTTGACCTGCGATGAGCAGCAAATCAAGCAAATTCTCATCAATTTAGTCAAGAATGCCGTAGAGGCTTCGGCCACGTCGGTAGTCATTACAGCGTCGGCTCCCGAAGATTCTCCTCGCATTACGGTGAGCGACAATGGTCCGGGTGTTCCTGCCGACAAACAAGAAGAGATCTTCCTGCCTTTCTACACGTCCAAGTCAACCGGTTCGGGCATCGGTCTGGCCATTAGTCGTCAGATGATGAACATGCACAAAGGGACGCTCACCTGCTCGTCGAACGAGTCAGGTGGCGCCGTCTTTATTTTACAATTTTGAAGCTACTAAACTGTATTATTCTTCCTTGATGACTTTGACAGGATTCATTGAGGACACGCGCCAAATTTGTACGCATACCGTAAGGGCAACAAACACAGACATGACACCGAATATTCCCAGGAAGAAAACGAATCCCAAGTTAAACGTCTCGCGATAGAATCGAAGGTATTTTTCTATCAGATAATACGTGAGCGGGAAGACGATCACCGCAGCAATGGCCATGAGCATCGGATATAGACGAATGAATCGCATGGCAATGTGTCGGGCTTTGGCTCCGTTGATTTTTCGTATGGCCATTTCCTTTCGACGTGCATTGGTGTCAGTGGTCACGGCCGAATAGATACTGTGAAGTGTAATGAGCAAAGAGATGATGGCAAATACCCAGAAGATTCTGACAAACGTCTGGAAGGTGTTGTTACGTTCTTTTAAATCGTCATAAAGACTGGGCATTTTATCTTCCTCCGTGGAGATGATTTTAATTTTCAACTTCTTTTGGATTTCTTGGATGGCTTTACAGGCTTCGTCATATTTCCCGTGATGAGCTTTCACCGCAAAGTGGCCGTTGATCTCTTTTCCGCTATTGGTATAGATGCCGCCGCGCTGATACATGCTCACGTTGCCTGACATGTTGAGGCTCGATTTCTGCATCAGATTATCTATGATGCCGACAATGGTGACATATTGTATGAATTCTTTCTCGGGAGTGATAAGGGCAAATCCATTCTCTTGGAAGCTCAACATGTTGAGTTTGTCTCCAACTTGTAGGTGATTCTTCTCTGCCAAGAGTTGGTCGATTAATACTTCGTCCGCCTTTTTGAACCAATGCCCGCTCAATAAGGGGACATTGAGGAAGCCGGGTATTTCAGGCTCGCATGATGCAATGCTCGCATGGATGGTGTCGCCTTGGGCATTGACCACTCGTATGTCTTGCCAGGCAGGAAATTCAAAATTTCGGATGTAACCGTTACAAAACACCACGTCCTTGATGGCCGGTACAGCGCGTAATTCGGCTTCAGTGGCTTCGCGCAATGTGTTACCGATGTTCCACGGCAACTCGATGATGTCCTTTTTCTCTTCATTCGAGAGCCATGGCAACATCACCTTGATGTCAAGGTTTGTCTGGAGCAGGAGGGCTGCCAACAGTGTGACGAAGATGAACGACACACACATTTGCCATTCCATCAGTATGTTTCGGCCAATGTGGCGTCCCGGTCTCTTTCCGGTCGAGGTCTTCATGGCTTCTTGCAGTGAGTCTTTCCGAATGCGTGCTACCGAGAGCCATGATACAGCGAGACCTACCAGTAACAAGATGGCCAGATACCAGCAGCTTTGCCGAATCATCTCGTTTGAATCGAGGATGGCGTTGTTGGGAAAGACAAAATAATCTGAAAGCAGTTCGATGATGATCCAAGTGAACACGCCTACCAACAGCAGCATGCTGACTACTTGCGTACACACCATGGTCCATAGGTCGAACGTGTGTGCTCCGTGGGCTCTTCGCAGTGTGTACTCCCTTCGTCGCATCATGATATTGCTGAGCAAGAGGTGGAAGAAACTGCTCAAGGCTGAAAGCAGAATCAGTAATCCCGGTGTCGTGATGATGAGTAGAGCCAGTATCAAGGCCCAGTTGCTGGCTGCAAGCAGTCCTTTATCGGCCGTGGGGTCGGCTGTCACGATACGGACTTCGCCTGCTGCCCTTCCTGGACTATTGATTTGCTCTTTTGTTTCGGCCGATAGGGCTGCTTTTTCAAGACGTTGGCAAAAGGCCGATTTGTTAACGCCTTCACGTAGCATGATGGCGTTGCCATAGATCCACACGTAGTTCTGTTCGCGTTGCAGATGTCCGTCGTTGTCATTCATCACCCAAGCGTCAATGGACTCGAATGGTTTTAGTGAATTGTTATAAGGCAAGTTTTCCACTACCGCTTGTACCTGGTAGCTGATGCCATTCTCTACTCCGGGAGCCGGGTTTTCCTTACCTTTTGGGATGAAAATTTGTCCGATGGCCTTTTCTGCGCTGCCAAAGATGCGCTTAGCACATCTCTCCGTCAGCAAAAAGCTGTTGGGGCTATGCTCGGCGGCGTGCCAACTACCTGCGATCAGCTTCGGTTGATAGATGTGACGAAGGGTAGTGTCGCATTCCACGGTCTTCAACTGGCAGTCTACGTTCTCTTTTGCAACGTATGCCGTTTCCATTCTGTCATAAAATCGGCAGTAGCACTCTATTTCCGGAAAGAGCTGCTTTATTTCTTCAAATTGTGTGTTACGAATGCCCGAAACATGATGGTCTTGCTGGAGCTGCAGCACTCGCTTGTGGTTGTCATAATACTCGTCCATGGTCAGTACACCCATGACGAAGTACATGCAGATGCCGAAACAGAAGAATGCAACGGCGAGTCCTACGATGGAAAAGGCCGACTGAAACTTGTTGTGCATCAAGTTTCGGCATGTTACTGAAAAATAGTGTCGGAACATGGTGGATTACATTTCAACTTTTTCTACAATTTGTCCGTCGAAGAGGTTGACGATGCGGGTAGCATATTGGGCGTCCTTCTGCGAGTGGGTCACCATGACGATGGTGGTGCCGTTTTTGTGGAGTTCAGACAGAAGTGACATGACTTCATGTCCGTTTTTCGAGTCAAGGTTGCCGGTTGGTTCGTCGGCCAGGATGAGCGAGGGTCGGGAGACCACGGCACGGGCGATGGCCACGCGCTGTTGTTGTCCTCCTGAGAGTTGTGCAGGGAAATGTTTGGCTCGATGAGTGATGTTCATGCGTTCCATGGCTTCGGCCACGCGCCGACGGCGCTCGGCTTTACGGATTCCCATATACAGCAGGGGCATTTCGATGTTTTCGACTACGTTGAGGTCTTCAATCAGGTTGAAAGCCTGGAAAACGAAACCGAGTGTGCCTTTGCGAATATCTGTACGCTCTGATTCCGACTTCTGAGTGACGTCAATACCGTTCAGCAGGTAGCGCCCCGAGGTGGGATTGTCGAGCAATCCCATGATATTTAATAAGGTTGACTTGCCACAGCCTGACGGTCCCATGATGGCGACAAATTCACCATCGTTTACGGTGAGCGAAACGCCGTTGAGTGCGATCGTTTCAACGTGTTCTGTACGAAAAACCTTTTGCAGGTCTTGTATTTCTATTTTTGCCATAATAATGAGATGGGTTAATATTTCTTTGTTTGACTGAAGGTAGGGGTGTGCAGCTATTTTAATACGATCATTTCCACATCGCCCAATCGATCGTAACCCGAGGTAATCACGCGGTCACCGGGCTGTAATCCTTCGATGATTTCGTATTGCGACGGATTCTGACGTCCGATCGTGATAGGAGTACGCACGGCTTTGGTGCCTGTGGGGTCGACACGGAAAATCCACTCGCCGGCCGTGGCCTGGTAGAAGTCGCCCCGTGGAATCACCAGCGCCTCTTCGGCCTTGCCGAGTTCTATCTGTACGCGATACGACTTGCCCACGCGGATGTTCTCGGGTTGTTTCCCCTCAAACACAAGGTCGATGTCGAAGCTCCGGTCGCGTACTTCGGGTACTACCTTCGTGATATGCAGCGGATAGAGCTTGTTCTGATACCTGATATTGGCCGGAAGGCCCGACACGATGCGGTCAATGTAGTATTCATTGAGCGAGGCGTGTACCTTATAATCCGTGAGCACCTTTATTTCTGCTACCAATTCACCGTCGCCCACGCGTTGTCCGAGGGTGGGAGAGATATAACTGAGCTGTCCGTCACAGGGTGCCACTACCACCAAATGGTCAAGTCGCTCGCGTGCGTGCTGATATTTCTTTTGTTCTCGTTCCAGATTACGCTCCATGATGTGGCCTTTCAGGATGGCCGAGGCCGAGTCGTTGCGAAGCGAGAGGATCTCCAACCGGGTACGCTCCTGTTGATAGCGGTATTCATCTTCTGCCACCTCAAGTTGAGCCTTGCTTTTGATGCCCATGCTGTGCTCTTCGCGGTCGAGCCTGATGTTTTTGTCCAGTCGTTGCCGCTCATAGTGTGCCTGTAGGGTCTGTTTGCGCAGTTGGAGCCTGAGTTTCTCCTGTTCTATCTTCTGCTCCTCATAGGCGGTATGCTTTTCCTCCAAGTCGTCGCGCAGGTCCTCGATGGTCCGCTCCAGTTCGGGATTGGTGAGCACGAGGATGGTGTCGCCCTCGTGCAGACTTTGTCCTTCTTCAGCCACGATGCGCACCACGCTGCCCGATTCACGGGTGTTCACTCGCAAGGTACGGATGGGTTCCACGTGCCCTTCCACGTCAACATATTCCAGGAAGGGGGCCTTTTTCGCTTCTCCCGTTTTGACGTCATCCTGGTTGATGCGCATTCGGCTCGGTCCAAGGGCCAGTGTCAGGGCGTAAATGATGAGCCCGACCGTGACGATGGCGCACACCAAGTAATATTTGTAACGTAAATACCAGGGTTTGGGGGGAAGTATCTTATCCATTGTTCTTTGTTATAGGTTTTCAGGTAAAGGCCAAGCTATCGGATGCTGCTGTTCAAAGTCGTATCCGGTCATCGATCGCAGTCCGTAGTATAAACTCCAATACGTTGACAAGCTCTGTATATAGCTGCGGCGGGCCGCATCTTTCTCGCTGATGGCGCTGTTGAGGTCGAGGATGGTGCTTTGACCCATGACGTAAAGCCTGCGCGCCACTTCATAGCGTCGTTCGGCCGTTTTGTCGGCCTGTTGCGCCACCGAAACCCGTTGTGACTGCAAGTTAAACTGCTGAACCATCTTCGACACATTCTGTTTGAAGCTTTTGATGCCTTGTTCTGCATGTATGTCGGCCAGGTCGACACTCGATTGGGCCATGCGACGGCGTCCTTTGCCCCGTCCCCAGTCCAGGATGGGTACCGATACAGTCACGGAGGCGTATTGCATGTCCGAAGGTGAACGATAAGCTTCCCTCAAATTCAGTCCCGTCTGCGAGAGTCCGAACTGCAAATACATGTCTGCCTTCAATTTGGTGTCGGCTTTGGTGTAGGCCAGGTTCTGCCGAGTCTCGAGTTGCGTTCTTTTATAATAATCCGGCTCCGGATTGTTGTCTAAGGCCAAGTCTATGGCCCGACCTAAGGGTATTTCGAGTTGGGGCACGTTGTCATCGGTCACCACACAGAGCTGAACCGTCGTCTCCAGGTCCAGAAAGTTGCGCAACTCCTCTGCAGCCGACTGCAACGACACGTTGGCGTCGAGCAAGTTCGTCTCTTCGCGCAGTCGATTGAGCTTGAGTTGCAACATTTCGTTCTCGGTGATAGTTCCTATGTTGTATCTTCCCTCCGCAAAATGGCAGAGCGTGTCGGCCGAAGACAGGTTGCTTCGCGCAATCTCCACGTTGGCCTGCGCTTCAGCCAGTTTGAAGAAGTAACTGCAGGCGCGTGAGGCCAGCAGCTCCAGCGTCTCGTTATATTGCTTCTGGGCCTCTTGCCAACGAAGCGGTTCGATGCGCCGGCTCCACTTCATCGAGTTATATCCGAGCAGGCTTTGCTGATAGCCGATGCTGATGGGCTGCGAACGATAGGAAACCTTTCCATCACCTTCAATCTGATCGTTTCGTTGCAGCGAGCTGTTGACGAAGAGACTACCTCCGGTCCAGAAAATATTCTGTGTCAACTGGGTCGAGACTTCGCTGTTCACCTGGCTTACATGCTTGAAGCTGATTGTACCGTCGGGTTGCATCACGCTTTCAATGCCTCTGTTAAACTTAGGTGAAGTCGTCAATTTCAGCGTGGGCTTGTATCCGGCCTGGTAATAGCGAAAATTCCAGTAAGCGCTGCTCAGCGTGTGACGTGCAGCAATTGCGTCCGGCGATTTTTGTTGTGCCATCCGGATGGTTTCTTCCAACGTCAGTTGCAATATGTCCTGACCTTGGCTTACAACCACCATCGTCCACGTGATAACGAACATCAACAGTCTTTTCATTCTCTTTCTTTTTTCGTGTTGCAAAGATGGCGATACTTTCCACCCTGCGTGTCATCCCGAACCTCGAAACCAACTTTTCACCCTGCAAACTGTCCAAAAGTTTGACACCACCCTGTTTGGTGTCTCCATAAAGCATCGTTTTCAATCGAACAGGCGTAATTATTAATCGCATTTAGCCACGGCAATAAACGAACAGGTGTAGGGGCGTATCGCATACGCCCTCACGTGGGCGAAAACGGAACCGACACATCCCCCAATCAATACCAAAAATCAATCGAATAGGTGTAGGGGCGTATCGCATACGCCCTCAAATGAGCGGAAATGAAACATTAACGCCCAACATGACACATTCGTTTGATGTGCTTTTTCGCCGCCATGGAGGGCGTATGCGATACGCCCCTACAGATTTACCATTAATTTGATGATAACATAACGGTCAAACGAACGGTTTTGATGCTGTCCATAACACGACAAAACCCTCAAACGAACCTCGACGATGCTTACATCAGCCTCGTGTTAATGCCGAATAACTTAAATTGATGCTATCATGATGGCCGTTTTAGGGCCGAATAGGTTCGTTTTATAAGGGATTATTAACACAATCTCGTCAAACTATTCCGTTCACCCCCAACACGGGTCACACAAAACCATCAAACCAACTGCAGTTATTATAGAATGTTAAAGCAATTGGGTCGAACCGTTAACAGCGATACGGACTTCTGTGTGACATTTTAACCGTTGCGATTGCATTTGCTAAAGAATGTGAACACAATTCCGTCGTCGCAACCGTTTCGAGGGTTTTGTGTGACCCGAGTCAGCATCGTCGCAACCGTTTCGGCGGTTTTGTGTGACCCGAGTCAGCATCGTCGCAACCGTTTCGAGGGTTTTGTGTGA
>CALZOH010000071.1 GCA_945827465.1 uncultured Prevotellaceae bacterium | reverse complement strand
TGAGAGCCTTCACCTCATCAAGTGTCTGACACTTGTTGGCAACAGCCAGGTCAAGGATATCTTGAGTCAGCTTCACGAAATCGGCATTATTGGCAACGAAGTCGGTTTCGCACTTCAAAGCGATGATAGCACCAAAGCCATCAACAGCCTTCGTCAATACGCAACCTTCAGAAGCCTCGCGATCGGAACGCTTGGCTGCAACAGCCTGTCCCTTTTCACGAATTACTTCAATAGCTTTCTCGATGTCGCCTTCGGTCTGCTCCAAAGCCTTCTTACAGTCAGCCAAACCGGCACCTGTGAGTTTGCGGAGCTTTGTGATTTCTGCAATTGTAACTGCCATTGTTTTCTTTCTTATTAATGAAATGATTATTCCTCTGTTTTCTCTTCAGCCGGAGCAGCCTCTACGGGAGCTTCAGCATTTGCATTCTTCTCAACACGTGCACGCTGGCTGCGACGACGGTGGGGCTTAGCCTCCTCGGCACCTTCCTCTGCCTGAGCCTCGGCTGCCATAGCGTCAGCCTTCTCAACCTTGCGCTCTTCCAAACCTTCGGCAATAGCACCGCAGCAAGCATCCAAAATTACTTCAATGCTCTTTGTAGCGTCGTCGTTGGCAGGAATGATGAAGTCAATGTTGCGGGGATCTGAATTGGTATCGACAATACCAAATACAGGAATACCCAGACGGTTGGCCTCATGAACGGCGATTTTCTCTTTATACACGTCGATAACGAACAATGCGGAAGGAAGACGGGTCAAATCGGCAATAGAACCAAGGTTCTTCTCCAACTTGGCACGCTGACGTGAAATCTGCAGAATCTCTCTCTTGGAAAGATTAGAGAAGGTTCCGTCTTGTGTCAGTTTGTCGATGTTAGCCATCTTCTTCACAGCCTTGCGGATAGTGGTGAAGTTGGTCAGCATACCGCCCGGCCAACGTTCTGTCACGTAAGGCATATTAACGGAAGTAGCTTTTTGAGCTACGATATCCTTTGCTTGTTTTTTAGTAGCTACAAACAGGACTTTCTTTCCTGATTTTGTAATTTGTTTCAAAGCCTCAGCAGCTTCATCTATTTTAGCAACGGTCTTGTGCAAATCGAGGATATGAATACCATTGCGCTCCATGAAAATATAAGGAGCCATTGCCGGATTCCATTTTCTTTTTAAATGGCCAAAATGACAACCGGCCTCAAGTAACTGATCAAAGTTTGTTCTTGACATTTGTAATTAATTTATGCGTTTACTTTCTTTTTTGTTGTTAAACCAACTCCCGAGTAGTCTACCGATGGAGAATCTCAGAAGTTTAGATACTAAACGTTATTCTTCCAGTAGCAGAAAATTAACGTTTACTGAACTGGAATCTGCGGCGTGCCTTTGGACGACCCGGCTTCTTACGTTCAACCTCACGGCTATCACGTGTAACGAAACCTTGAGCACGCAAAGCGCTCTTGTCTTCCTCATTAATCTTCACCAAAGCACGGGCAATAGCCAAACGGGCAGCTTGAGACTGACCGGTGAAACCGCCACCGAAGATATTAAGTTTAATGTCATACTTACCTTCAACATTCAAAGTCTCCAGGGGCTGCTTAACCACATACTGAAGAATCGGAGAAGGGAAATAATCTGTAAGGTCTCTCTTGTTGATTGTAATTTTACCGGTACCTTCGGTAACATAGACACGTGCAACAGCACTCTTACGTCTGCCTAATGCATTTACTATTTCCATGTCTTATTATTTATACTGATTAATATCAATTGTTTTAGGATTCTGAGCCTGCTGCTTGTGTTCGCCACCCTCATATACGTAAAGATTGCAAAGCAACTTTGCACCCAACTTATTCTTGGGAAGCATACCCTTTACCACCTTTCTCAACAGACGATCGGCACCGTTAGGCTTTGCCATGATAGAAGCAGGAGTAGATTCTCTCTGACCACCAGGATAACCGGTGTAACGAAGATAAATGCGATCGGTCCATTTGTTACCGGTCAACTTCACCTTGTCGGCATTGATGATGATAACATTGTCACCGCAGTCAACGTGCGGAGTAAATGTGGGCTTGTACTTACCACGAAGCAACTTTGCTACTTTTGAGCAAAGACGACCCAGCACCTGATCGGTAGCATCAACAACTACCCATTCTTTTTGTGCCGTTTCCTGATTAACGGAAATGGTCTTGTAACTTAATGTGTTCACTGTTTAATCTTTAAAATTTTACTACTAAAAAACTTTTGTTGTTTTGCGCCTCTTTCCAGCCCCGTTCGGCCAAAAACTGAGAGCCTTCAAATCAGCGCGTTTGGGCCTTTTATGGCCCGTTGATAATAATCGGCGTGCAAAGATACTTATTTTTAATTGCATAGAAATATTTCGTCCATTATTTTTTTCCTGCCTCGTATTATTTCATCTTGAATGCTTGTCGAAGATAAACCGTAAAGCATGTTTTGTAATTTTGATTTTACCAAAGATTGCCTTGTTGTATAGGTATTCATTTAGCTTTTCATATCGCACTTCGCTGAATAAGGAAAGTTTTTGTGTAATTCTGGAAAACTTTCGTTAGTGCCTTATACAAAGGACTTTGGGAGAATTACCCATTTTTGAGGTAATGACTTGGCAACTGTGCCATTTGCAACGTTTTGCTGGGATTTGCTTGCATTATCACTCGTCTTAGGACAAAAGTAGTAATAAAAATCGGAAGAAAAAAGGATATGAAAACATTACCTTAAAATCCAAACTTAGATTGCAATTGCCTATTCATACTTTTAGCGTTGAATTGTTTCGATAGGACACAATCAAAATACAGACTGGGGAATTTTTGTCCAGAAAATTGAGGCAAAAGTTGTTCTATGAAACTTAGCCCAATTCCAGAGAGCGTTGGAATTAATCCCGAAGGTAAAAATAAAGAAGCACTACTAACAACTGCCCACCTAAACCATTTCTCAATCTGATTATTATTTGAACGCCCATTCAATAAAGCTAATTCTAATTCCTGAACACTATAATTGTGGTTCTCTAGCCAAGAGGTAAATTTACCAAAGGCTATATTATCTCTAACTCGAATAATGTCTTTCATTGAAATAACATCATTGTAGTATAAAATTGATAGGTTCGGAATTCCCTTGGAATAAAGGATTAAATCAAAATATTGAATAATGCTATCGTTATGAATGTCGCTTTTGTAAATCAAGTATCGTTTTGCTTCATCTTCAAGTAAAATCTCATCTGTTTTAAGCTGTTTAGACCATTCTATACTTCGTTCAAATAAGCAAAGTCTTACAGCTGACCAAGTATCATCTTCATTTGAAATGGACATGATACTGTCAGATTGAATATTCAAAAGAGCTCGAATTCTATCATTGTAAGAAAAATCTTCATACATATTTTCTTGTGAAGTATTGTCCCAAAAGTCATATGTATCGGAATCAGATGTATTGCACACCTTATTTAAAATTGAATTCATAAAACGTGACGCTTCTAATCCTTTGCGTTCTAATAGGCGAGAGCATATTTTATCTTGATATTGCGTTTCATGCATATTCATATATAATACGGAATTTCCGTTACACATAAAAGCAGGAACCCACCAATTATCTAAAATCACTATTTCGCCTCTATTATAAAGCATTCTGAAAGCATCAAATCCAATACACTCAATCATTTCTTCTATTGAGTCTGTTCTGATGAAAAGTTTATCGTGCGTCAAAAGTGCCGAAATAATTCGATTCAAAAAGTATAGTTTTTCGGGCATTGATATTTCAGGAAACATATGTCCATGCCAGCGATCATAATAAACGCCCTCGGATGTTTTATTTATCCTATAGCTAAATTGGTCAAACAATACTGCCATAACTTGCTTTTTAATGAACACATAATAATGCGAGACCTTATCCCGAACTCGCGTAAACAGTTATTTCGCACTACTCGAAATTGTCATAAGTACATTTGTTTTCGTATCTAACAGCAACCTGAACTCCGTTGTAAAACATGGGTTCTTGGTTTCGTAGGTTTTCTTTTTCCTTAAAAATATGAAAATCGATAAAGCGTGTTTTGTGCTCTTGTAAGTCTGATGATATAGCCATATCTTCTGTTACATCATATTCTAAAATCTTACCTTTTAAGTGTTCATTCAATTGTTCCAATTTTTCTTTTTTCCCTTTAGGAACTTCAATGCACAAATTTTCATAACTGTATTCATTACATTGGTCAAAAGCGTCTGGCGCAATATAGGATACACTGGGTGGAATAATAATATGTAAGTACTCGCATCCGTAGAATGCGTGTGACATTATGCAAGTAATTGTATTGGGCAATTCCACTTTTTTTAAATCATATGCGTCATAAAACATATATTCAGAAATGCCAAAAAGAGTCTCTGGAATATTGATGCTTTTCAAACCACATCCTCGAAATGCAGAAAAACCAATATTTGAAATGGATGGGGGGATACATAATTCTGTTAACGATTGACAATTACAAAACGCATCATCACCAATATATTTGATATTAGGTGGTAATGTTACATTATCAAGAGAAATACAACCCTCGAACGCTGACTCGGGAATAGAAAGAAGCGATTGAGGTAATAAAACTGATTTCAGTGACATGCAGTTCTGAAACATACCTATGCCAAGTTTCGTTATACCCTCTTCAATAATAACATCCGTTAAATTATCACATCCATTGAAAGTGAATTCACCGAAATCACTAATAGAATTGGGAATAAGCAATTTTTCTACGCTGCATCCCGAAAAAGCTAAATCCTCTATTTTTTTTACAGACTTTGGAATGACAATGCTTTTTATTTTTCTCATCATAAAAGCTTCAAACTTGATAACTTCAACTCCATCTGGAATTATGATAGAATCCGTATCTTTCGCCTTTATAAAAGTCTTTCTATCAGCGGAAATAGTGTAAAATTCCGTTTCAATTGGTGTTGATTGAATAGTGGATTCATCACTTACAGATTTTGTTGCTGACGGTTCTTTATTTATTATACGAGCTGAAGATATATCGGGGATAATGAGGTTGTCATCATCTTCGTAAAAGTCTATGTCATCGTCATGTTGCTCTCTATATTTTTGAAGTTGCTCTTCAAGTTGTTGTTCCTCTTCATATTTTTGCTCCTTGATGCGTCTTTCTTGTTCTTCCTCATCTTTACGTTGCAAATGCTTATAAACCAAAAAGCCGATAATTAACAAAACGCCAACAAGCCATGTTGGAATATTTTCCGAAGTGTCATGTTCCTCTGCGATTTCATCCAATACCCATTGCTGAGCTGAAACTGGTATTGTGGCAATAAGAAAAAAGATGATAAGTGATAAAGTTCTCATGTATTTACATTTATTTGAATACAAAAGTACAAAAAATCCGTTATACGGCATTCCATTATCACGGACTTTATTTTGACTTACAATTGAATACCTTTATTTTGCTTTCTTGTCGGCATTCCCAATGATTGCATAAACTCATCTTTCTTGCGTCTGAACCAACTGACGTGTGAAACCCCGTCTATGTTTAGGTTGAAATTGCCATCCTTGTCCTCTTTAAGTGAACATATCGTTTTGTCTGCCCTAAAATATTGGTTAAACTCCCGCGAATACACTTCGCCCTTAATGGTGACATCCTTAAACATACACAACTTTTTGATTAGCCTATCGCTAAAATTCAGAGTATCACGCAAAAACTTGATAGTAGGTATCAGCTTTTCCACATAAGGGAAGTAGCGTTTGACAAAATCCGTAAATTCCGACAGTTTTCGGTGTCGCTTTTCGTAGGCATCCGTTATCTCCTCTATGCGCTTTGTGTGTTGCAGCTCCCTTTGTCGGGCTTTCCCTTCAAGTTCCGATACACGCTCATGCAGATTCCTATTCTCCCTCTCCAGCGTCTTGACCTTGTTACTACCGAAAAGAAAACCGACACTTTCGGCTATGTTGGTCGCTACGGTAGTGGCTGTGCCTTTCAGTTTCTCGGTCTGTACCTCTTTCTTGGCTTGGCGGAGTTCTTCTTTTACTGCCTCTTTCCGCTCCTGCAGATCCACCACTTCCGCTTTAAGGCTGTCTGCGAGTTTCTTCGTCTCGTTGTAATACTGCTGCGTGGACTTGTGCCGTGCCGTTGAGCCGTCTATGCCACGCTGCAATCCGTACTTCGCCATTGCAATGGCGTAGGTGTCTTGGTACGACTTCAATTTCAGCCGTGTCATAATATCATCAGCACACAGCCTTACGGTGTCGGTCGGTTTCTTTCGGTAGCGTTTCTTCGCCTGTTCCTCACGTTTCCTGCGCTTGCGCTCTCCCTTTACGATGGGAACAAGGGTGATGTGTATGTGTGGCGTTTCCTCGTCCCGATGAAGGTGTGCTGCCACGATGTTCTCTTTACCGAACATAAAGGCAAAGTAGCTCAGATTGTCGGCACACCACTCATCCAATTTTCCCTCTTTTTCGATGCGCTCCATATCCTCGTGCGTTCCCGACACGTTGATGCGAATTGCCCTCACTTGGTTGCTGCCGATTTTGCGTGTCAGCCCTGCTTCTTCCAATCTTCTCTGGATGGCTACCGAACGGTCTTTCACTCCATCGGGGTAGTCGATGAGTTTTCGGTTAAGGTGTGTCCGTGTAGGGTCAGCGTTCTTCGGAATGATGAAACGCTCGATGTGGGCGGTCGTTCCGCTGTCGGAACCGTGCGCCTTTTCCATGTGCAATACTACAAATCCCATACATGATTTTCCTTTCTTATTTTTACTTGTGAAACAATGGTTGGTTATCCTCCTGCACGGCTTCTGCCGTTGGCTTTGGAGAGTCCAGAGAGGTGTAACCTCTTTGGCTTATTGGGGAATTTTCAGCGGTACGGAGTATTGCGGCTCGGAAAATTCCCTAATAAGCTATGGTATTTCTGTCTAAATACCTTGGGAGAGCGGACGTGCATATTACAGATGAAATCCCCCTTTCTTTTTCGGTGGCTGCATCATCCGCCTTGCGGATTGGACTTGCTTCTTCTCCTTTATCGGCTCTGCCGATTGGGACAAAGGCTTGCCACGCAGGTAGTCATTCAAATCCTTGTACTCACGATAGTATCGTGACTTACCCCGTTTTTTCAGTTGGCACCGTTTGGCTTCATAAACACCTTTATACTAAGCCATTCAGCGCACTTCTTCCCTTTTAATTAGCCTTTTCCAGAGATTTTTTGTAAATTTGCGTCGTAGTAAGCCTTTCTTACCTTTTTCACAATCGAATTTATGGACGAAGACAATATCGAACAGTTGGAGCATTCCAATTACAAAGCAGCCGTTCCCGGTTCCGAAGCAGCGCGACATCGACTTTCGGGTATGTACGAGAGTTGGTTTCTCGACTACGCATCTTATGTCATCCTTGACCGCGCCGTACCTTATTTAATAGATGGTCTTAAACCGGTCCAACGTCGCATTCTTTATGCCATGAAACGAATGGATGATGGACGATTGAACAAAGTAGCCAACATCGTTGGTCACACCATGCAGTTTCACCCCCACGGAGATGCGTCCATCTATTCAGCTTTAGTCGGATTAGGTCAAAAGGAATTACTGATTGACTGTCAAGGTAACTGGGGAAACATTCTCACAGGCGACGGAGCTGCAGCTCCACGATACATTGAAGCTCGTCTTTCCAAGTTCGCTCTCGATGTAGTCTTCAACGATAAAATCACTGAATGGAAATTATCCTACGATGGACGTAACAAGGAGCCTATCACCTTACCTGTGAAGTTTCCATTGTTGTTGGCTCAAGGTGCCGAAGGAATTGCTGTAGGCTTATCGGCTAAGATTCTCCCCCATAACTTTAATGAAATCTGCGATGCTGCTATCCAATACTTAAAAGGAGAAGCGTTCCAACTTTATCCTGATTTCTTAATGGGTGGAAGCATCGACGTAGCCCATTACAACGATGGTGCCCGTGGTGGAAACGTAAAAATACGTGCCAAGATCGACAAACTCGACAACAAGACACTTGTTATTTGCGACATTCCATACGGTAAAACGACCTCCGTCATCATCGACTCTATCCGAAAGGCCATAGAAAAAGGGAAAATCAATGCTCGAAAAGTAGATGACAATACGGCTGAGAAAGCCGAAATTGTAGTGCACCTCACCCCCGGTACCAGTTCCGACAAAGCACTTGACGCGCTCTATGCTTTCACAGACTGTGAAGTGAGCATTTCTCCCAATTGTTGCGTAATTGAAGATGGTAAGCCCAAATTCCTTACCGTTAGCGACGTATTACGCAGTTCTGTTGATACCACCAAACACCTCCTTCAAAAGGAACTTGAGATTCGACGCGACGAAATCCTGGAAAGTCTTCACTTTGCCTCCCTCGAATCCATCTTCATTAATGAGAGAATCTATAAGGATAAGGAATTTGAGAACGCACCCACCATGGACGCAGCCTGCGAACACATTGACGAACGACTCACACCCTTCTATCCACAAATGATTCGAGAGGTTACCAAGGACGACATTCTCAAGTTGATGGAAATTCGTATGGCCCGTATCTTAAAGTTCAACAAAGATAAAGCTGCCGAAGCCATCGTTCGTATGAAGGGCGAAGTCGACCGCATCAACCGTGATTTACAGAATATGGTAGAAGTCACTTGTAATTGGTTCCAACTTATCAAGGACAAATATGGAGCTGAACACCCTCGTCGCACCATCATCCGTTCTTTTGATACCATTGAGCGAACCAAGGTGATTGAAGCTAATGAGAAGCTTTATATCAATCGCGAAGAAGGATTTATTGGTACGGCCCTCAAAAAGGATGAATTCGTTTCTAATTGTTCCGACATTGACGATGTCATTATTTTCTATCGAGACGGAACCTATAAGATTGTGCGCATTCAAGAAAAACTTTTCGTGGGCGAAACCGATAAAAGCAAGCGAGAAGGTCGCAAACCCGAAATCATTCACATTGCCGTCTTCAAAAAGAATGACAAGAGAACGATTTATAATGCCATCTACCACGATGGTAAGAAGGGCAACTACTATATGAAACGTTTCAACGTAACTGCTATCACTCGCGATCACGAATACGATCTGACCAAAGGAACGCCGGGTAGTCGTGTCATGTACTTCTCCGCCAATGCTAACGGCGAGGCCGAGATTGTAAGAGTTACCCTTCGTCCTCAGCCCAAGCTAAAACGCATCTGTTTCGACGTCAATTTTGCCGATCTTAGCATTAAAGGACGGCAAAGCATGGGCAATTTGGTCACAAAGTATCAAGTTTACCGCATTGTTCTCAAGTCTCACGGTGCATCCACATTGGGTGGACGCAAAGTTTGGTTTGATAAAGATGTCCACCGCCTCAACTACGATGAACATGGAGAGTATTTGGGTGAATTTGGAGGTGAAGATCGCGTCCTGATCATTCTTGACAATGGTAATTTCTACACGACCGACTTTGATCTCAACAACCATTATGAAACTAACTTGCTCTACATCGGAAAATATCAGCCCAACACGGTATGGACAGCCGTGCTATATGATGCAGACAACAAGAACTTCCCTTATCTCAAACGTTTTCAGCTCGACAACAGCAACAAGCCACACAATTTCTTAGGGGAGAATACGGCCAATAAGTTGTTGCTCCTCACCAGTGAAACCTATCCACGTTTACGCATCAACTACGCCACTGAAACTCATCAGCAACCTGAGGAGATAGATGTGGAGAGTTTTGTTGGAGTCAAAGGGTATAAAGCAAAGGGAAAGCGCCTCACCACCCTCACTCTGGAATCGGTGGAAGAACTTCCACCTCTGCGACAACCTTCCTCCGAAGACCTCGCCGGTAGTGATGACGAAACGAACGTGACCGAAGACCTCGATCCGTACAAGGACAAGACTGAAGACGAAATTCGGGACGAGATTACCGGTCAGATGCGTCTGTTTGACTAACCTTCATCCCCCTCGTTCCTGTCACCATGACCACCCTTCAACTCATCCGACTAAGTTTGTTCGCTCTGTTTGGGCTGTTTCCCACCGTACTAACAGCCCAATCATCTGCTTCGTCCGACGTACAACCCAACACCTTGCGAACCCATTCCACGATGTTGGGCCTTGGATACCGCAACTCACTCGATACCTATCTCTCCCCGGAAGAATATACAGGTACAGAGTTGCGTTTGATGCGCGAAAACATGCGAATGACAAAACTCATGGATGGACATGTCTCTGTACAAAACATCATGCAAGGTAATTTCACCTATACTAAAACAGCGACAGAAGACGGAAAAGAGTTGGGCGGCCTTTTTGATTGGAACATTACGTGGCATTATCACCTCCAACCTCTTCCACAACTCACGCTGATGGCCGGAGTTGGCCCTGGGTTCCATTGTGGTTTTGTCTATAACACCCGCAACGGCAACAATCCGGCCCAGGCACGCCTATCAACCGAAGTCAACCTTTCCGCTATGGCCATTTGGAAAGTTCCTTTGGCACGACAAACGCTCACCTTGCGTTATCAAGTCGATATTCCCACCGTCGGATTGATGTTTTCACCCAATTATGGACAGTCGTACTACGAAATCTTTTCACTCGGACATTACGACCACAATGTCTGTTTCACCAATTTGTTCCAAGCCTTTAGTTGTCATCATCTGCTCACAGCCGACTATCCATTCAAGTGGGGCACAATGCGCATCGGTTACCTGGGTTCAGCGCGTCAATTTCAGGTCAACAATCTCAAGCAACACGACTGGAGCCATCTTTTCCTCATCGGATACGTCAAACATTTCCGCCTGGTCAAGTCATTAAACACGTCGAATTAAACCACCACCTCTCATCATTTCTTTTCCATCCACATGAAGTTATTCACAATACAATTCTCCCGTTGGTTGATTGTTCTGATCACATTGCTCTCAACAGGAGCGTGTGTCACCGAAGATACTTTCGATAACTCGCCTGACGGTAATTTTGAAGCTCTTTGGACCATTCTTGACGAGCATTACTGTTTCTTCAATGAAAAAGCCAATGAGTATGGCCTTGATTGGAACGAAGTTCATGATTATTATAGTCAGATGCTTGTACCTAACATGTCAAGCGAAGAACTCTTTGAAGTGTGTGCATACATGTTACGCGAACTACGCGACGGCCACGTCAATCTATCGTCTTCCTTCAATGTTGCACGCTTTTGGGATTGGTATGAACTCTATCCTGCCAACTTCAGCGATAGCATCCAACGACTCTATCTCGGCACCGATTATTACATCACTTCAGGAATGAAGTACAAGATACTTGACGACAACATCGGTTATGTCTATTGCGGCTCGTTCGATCATGGTATTGGCGATGGTAATCTCAATTCGATGTTTGCTCGTTTGGCCATCTGCAATGGGCTGATTCTCGACATTCGTAACAATGAAGGCGGCCTTCTCACCTCCGCCCAAACTTTGGCAGAATGTTTTACCAACGAAAAAGTCATTGGCGGCTACATCTCTCACAAGACCGGAACCGGACACAGCGACTTCTCATCGCCCAAGCCCATTGAACTGACCCCTTTTGAAGGTATTCGCTGGCAAAAGCCCGTAGTTGTCATCACCAACCGACGTTGCTACAGCGCAGCCAACAGTTTCGTCACCTACATGAAAGCCTGTCCCAACGTCACCATTCTCGGAGCACGCACCGGAGGCGGAGGCGGTTTACCTTTCAGTTCCGAATTACCCAACGGATGGGGAGTTCGATTCTCTGCATGCCCCATGTTTGACAAGGACATGAAACCCGTGGAATTTGGCATTGAGCCTGATGTTCCCGTACAAATGACCTTCACCGACATGGCTCGCAACGTTGACACCATGATCGAAGCTGCCAGAGCTCTGCTACGATAGCATGACTGTTCCTATACCTTATTTATATAAGTAGCGTTTTACGATTCTTACAACATCAAGAGCGTTCCCTCTTCTCTCAAGATACCGTTTCACCGCTGTGTTGAAACGGTATCTTGCCTTATTATGATGTTTACTCCGGCACCACACTCAAGTCCTTCAATGTGGTTCCAACAAGTACACCAACCCTCAACAGTGCAGTCTAAATATCGCATTTTGAAATTTTCTCCTTACATTTTAGTGGTTTATTCGTTAAATAATGTAATTCTATGAGATTTTTATGTACCTTGTCTTGCATAGTACCTATTTTGCACATACTTTTGCAGCATAACAAAGTATTTTGTCGAGGCAACGTACTATACATAGCCTCATATCAGATCATTTTAAACAAACCATACCATCATGAATGTTGAAAACTCTAAGTCACAAATGCGTAAAGGGATGCTTGAATACTGCGTTCTTTTACTGATCAGCGGCGAACCTGCCTACGCTAACGACATCATCACGCGTTTGAAGGAAGCCGACCTGATAGTCGTAGAGGGTACACTCTATCCGCTACTTACCCGACTGAAAAAAGACGGACTACTCAGTTACGAATGGAAAGAATCGCAACAAGGTCCTCCCCGTAAGTATTACACACTGACCGATACCGGCATCAGTTGGCTGGCCAATCTCAACGAAGCGTGGAACGAATTGGCCAATACCATTGACCATCTCAGGAATAAAACCAATACACCTCAATCATAACTTTCATCACTATAACAATATCAACCCATTATGAAAAAGAATATTACCATCAATCTTTTTGGACAACTCTATGCCATTGATGAAGACGCATACGAATTGCTGAAAAAATATGAAGATACCCTGCGCGCCTACTTCAGTAAACAAGAAGGTGGCGACGAAATTGCCGACGACATTGAGCATCGCGTAGCCGAACTACTCAGTGAACTGAAGGAACAAGGCTACGAAGCCATTTGTATTGAGCAAGTACAAGACATTATCGGACGTATTGGTAACCCCGAACAGATGGGTTCCGACGAAAACGAGTCTGAAACCGACCAATCCGAAGGTACTACCGACGACAACAACTCTCAAACGACCGAGCAGAAGGCCGGAATGCGTCCCACAGGCAAGAAGCGTCTCTTCCGTAATACCAATGACCAGATGTTAGGAGGTGTCATGTCGGGTCTTTCGTGCTATTTTGGCGGTGATCCTCTCCTCTGGCGTCTGCTCATCATCATATTGTGCTTCGTTACCTCGTTCACATTGCTGCTGGTCTACATTCTGTTTTGGATTATTGTGCCCGCTCCCAAAACGCCTGAAGATTATCTGCAGATGAAAGGCCTTGAAGTCACGCCCGACAACATTGCCCAAATCGTTGTCAACGACCCAACCAAAGAGGGCAAGACGGTTGAGCGCTCCGGCTTTAACAGTTTTTTAGCCTTTTGTATGAGCATTCTGAAGATTCTGTTGATATTCTTCTGCGGCCTCACCCTGTTTGTCATCGCCTGCACGCTGTTGGCAGTCATTGCAGTGGCATTTGTGGCCTTTGCCGGTGTTGTCGAAAGCGGTTTCCCTTTGTCGCCTTTCATTCCCAACCTCGACATAGTTTCCAAGATTCCGGTATGGGGCAACGTATCGTTCTGGCTACTCTTAATCAGCTGTGCTACTGCCTGCATCGTTCCGCTCTACGTACTGATACATTGGATC
>CALZOH010000070.1 GCA_945827465.1 uncultured Prevotellaceae bacterium | reverse complement strand
GTTAGTGTGATATCACATGAGCGTACTCTTCACAGGAGTAAGGCTTGTGCTAAACCACACGACCTTCACTCCAGGTTGGAGTAAGGCATGCACACCGAGCTGGGCATGCTTCATTCGCCCACAATAGGGAGTATGCAATACGCCCCTACGGTTTTCCTGCGAAGAACTGTAGGGGCGAGAATGTTGTGGAAATACTTCCGGCTTGGGCTTTATAAGTCTTGACCGATGTCGCGACGATAGTAGCGGTCGGTATAGTTGATCTTTTGCGCGTTTTCCATTGATTGGGCCAATGCTTCGGCTTTGTCGGTTCCGTAAGAGGTGACTGAGATAACGCGTCCGCCGGCGGTGACCAGATGTCCGTCTTTGAGCGCCGTGCCGGAGTGGAAGACGATGCTGCCTTCAACTTCGTCGGTACCGGTGATGGGGTATCCTTTTTTATATTCCTGGGGATAGCCGCCCGACACGAGCATGACGTTGACGGCTGCTCGGGGGTCAAATTCTACCTGACGTTGGTCGAGGTCGCCTTTTGCTACTCCTTCAAAGAGGTCTACCAGGTCGCTCTTGAGTCGTGGCATGACGGTTTCGGTTTCGGGGTCACCCATGCGGCAGTTGTATTCGATGACTTTGGGCTCGCCGTCCACGTTGATGAGTCCGAAGAAGATGAAGCCTTTGTAGTCGATACCTTCTTGGGCAAGTCCTTCAACGGTGGGGCGTATGATGCGGTCTTCTACTTTCTTCATCCATTCCGGGGTAGCGAAGGGTACGGGCGACACACTGCCCATTCCGCCGGTATTGAGGCCGCAGTCGTATTCGCCGATGCGCTTGTAGTCTTTGGCTTCGGGGAGTATTTGATAATGTTTTCCGTCGGTGATGACAAACACGGAGCATTCAATGCCTGAGAGAAATTCTTCTACGACTACTTGGGCCGATGCGTTGCCAAACATGCCGCCCAACATTTCCTGAAACTCTTTGCGGGCTTCTTTGAGTGAAGAGACGATGAGTACTCCTTTACCGGCGCAGAGGCCATCGGCTTTGAGTACGTAGGGGGCTTTCATGGTTTCGAGAAAGTCAAGGCCTTCTTTGAGAGTGGTGCCGTCGAAGGTGCGATAGAGTGCGGTAGGTATGTTGTGGCGCATCATGAAGGCTTTGGCAAAGTCTTTGCTCCCTTCGAGTCGCGCTCCGGCCTTGCTGGGACCTATGACGGTGACGTGGCTCAGTTCGGGCGTTTGGGCAAAGTAGTCGGCGATGCCTTCAACGAGGGGCACTTCGGGGCCCACTACCAGCATGTCGATATTGTTTTGGATGACGAAGTTGCCGACGGTGGCAAAGTCGGTGGCGCTTAGGGCCACAGTTTCGCCCAATGAGGCCATACCGGGATTGCCGGGTGCAATGTATAGTTTCTCCAGTTTGGGACTTTGGGCTATTTTCCAGGCCATGGCGTGCTCACGGCCGCCACTTCCTAATAAAAGAATCTTCATAATGGTTGGTGTTGATAGGGTTTATTTTGATGTGAGGGGTTTCAGATGATCTTCAAAGTAACGTGTGATATGCTCATGAAGGTGTACGCGGTCTTTACCTACCATGTTGTGCTCTGCTCCGGGGTAGGTGAGCAGGTCGGGATGGGTGCCTGCAGTTTCGCAAGCACGGATGAACGACAGGGTGTGTTGGGGAACGCATACTGGGTCGTTGTATCCAAAAATGATGAGCAGGCGACCTTTGAGGTCAGCGGCACGCAGGGTGAGATTGTTGTTACGATAACCTTCGGGATTGGATTGGGGGGTATCCATGTAGCGTTCGCCGTACATGACTTCATAATAGCTCCAGTCGATGACCGGACCTCCGGCTACACCACACTTGAAGACATCGTTGTGAGTAAGCATGAGGTTGGTGGTCATGAAGCCTCCATAGCTCCATCCGTGCACACCCAGACGGTTGGCGTCGACATAGGGCAGGGAGCGCAGGAAGTCAACACCTTTCATTTGGTCGCGCATTTCTTCGGTACCGAGTTGGCGGAAGGTGACGTTTTCAAAATCACGTCCGCGTTCATCGCTACCTCGGTTGTCGAGCACGAATACCACGTAGCCCAGTTGGGCCATGTAGAGTTCCCATCCGCGGGCCATGTAGTTCCATGAACCCAGCACCAGACGGGCGTGTGGACCTCCGTAGACGTAAATCACGGCGGGATACTTCTTGTTGGGATCGAAGTGAGTAGGCTTGATGAGGCGATAATAGAGGTCAGTGGTGCCATCGGCGGCTTTGATGGTGCCTGAAGTGATGGAGGGCACATCGTATTCTTTCCACGGGTTGTCGGACTGGTGAAGGGTTTCTACGCATCCGTTGGCTGTGTGGATGAGGTCGACTTGTCGGGGGACGGAGGGTGACGACCAAGTGTCAATCAGCATGGAGCCGTCGGCCGAGAGGCGGGCGTTGTGAACGCCTTCGGCTGCTCCGAGCAGTTTGGGCTCACCCTTGTCGATGGGTACGCGGAAGAGGTTATGACGCAGGGCTTCGGTGCCGGTGGCACTGATGATGAGGCTGCGAGTGGCCTTGTTGAAACCGAGCAGTTGGAGCACTACACCCACCCGTTGGTCGGTGAGCTGCTTGAGGGTACGGCCTTCTTTGATGCTGTAGAGGTAGAGGTGGTTGAAACCGTCTTTCTCGCTTTTGTAGATAAGTTTGTCGGCATCCCAGGGAAGGAAGTTCACGCCGCCTTCAGGTTCTACATACTTCTCGTGCTTCTCTTCGTAGAGTTGTTGCTCGCGTGCACCGGTGGTGGCATCAAACTGCCATAGGCGCAGATGATTCTGGTCGCGGTTGAGTTGGTAGAGAAATATTTTGCGTGAGTCGGGACTCCAGGTGATGCCGGTAAAATACTGGTCGAGGTTGTCGCCTGTTTGCAGCCAAACAGTTTGTTGGGTGTTGACGTTGAACACACCCACACTAACGCGGTGACTGGCTTCGCCGGCCATCGGGTATTTGGTGGGGGCTACGGTAGCTATACGGGTGGAAATATCGATGAGCGGATAGTCGGGCACCATGCTTTGGTCCATGCGGTAGAAGCAAAGCAGTGAGCCGTCGGGACTCCAATAGGTTCCTTTCGTGATGCCGAACTCGTTGCGGTGAACGCTCTGACCGTAGACCAAGTCATGTGAACCGTTGCGACTTACTTGTAAGACGTTGTTGGTGCTGCCTATGTTGGCAATGAAGAGGTTCTCGCTGCTATTGTAGGCTAGGCGTTGCTGCGACCATTGGTAGTCGGCATCGGTAACGGCTGTGTCAAACTGTTGTCCGCCTATGATTTTCCGGTCCTTCCAATTGTAGAGGAGTACGTATTTGGCACTTCTGAAGCATGCCACAGGTTCTTCGCTTTGGTCAAACCGGGCAGAGGTGAGTGAACGGATGAGGGAAGTCTTCCATCCTGCCTGCTCCATGGCAGCGTGAAGTTCTTCGAGGGTGAAGAGTGTTTGCCATTCGCCTTTTTTGTTGCGGAGTGAGCAGACTTTTTCTTCGGGCTTCAGCAATTGGTTGCCCCACCAAGTGACGTTCAAGCTGGTGGGCTGGAGCGAAGAATAAGTTGTTCCGCCCGGAATGAGATCGTCAAGCGTGAACTGTTTCAATTGTGCCAGAACTGCCAGCGAAACTGTCGAGAGCATCAGTAGAAAGCAACGTTTAATCATCATCATCCATGTTAAAGAGATTCCGGTTGAAGTGGCCGCCCTTTTGTTTGCCGGAGAAGGATTTCTTCCCTTTTTCGGTGAAGCGCTGCGTGCGGGGGGTGCCTCCCTTGCGGTCATGGTTTCCGCTCTTGCGGTCGTTATTCCGGTCGAAGCGCTGTTCATTGGAGCGTTCTTTGTCGGTATTGATGTTTTCACGGCGGTTGTGGCGTGCTTCACGTTGTTGCTTCTCTACAAATTCGCGATGACGTTTACGCAGGTATTCGGGTATTTCAGATTCCATATCGTCAGCCTCTTCATTGGTTGGCTTTGATGCAAAGTCACTGTGCGGTTTCAGTTTTCGCTTGTTGGCATTGCGCATTTTCTCTTCTTCGGTCTTCAAGATGTTGCCCTGAGAGCGGAATTGGTCCAGGCGACCGCTGAAAATCTGGTATTTTACGAATACGCAGTCGAGTGAACCGTTGAATAGGGGAATGGTGAGGCTGGGCTTCAGGCCGATTTGGTCGAGAGTCTCTTGCCGGTAACCAATGACCCAGGCTTCGTTGTCGATGAACTGATGTTTGAGCCGTTCGCCCAATGTGCGATAGAGTCCGAGCAAATTGGGAGAAGAGATGCGCTCGCCATAAGGCGGGTTGGTAATCATAATGGCTTTCTCTTCGGGCTGCTTGAACTGCTGGATGGGTTGCGGTGCGATGGTCATGTCGTTGGCTACTCCGGCTGCTTTGGCGTTGGCCTGTGCTATGGCCACGGCGTTGCGGTCGAGGTCGTAGGCATAGATATGGTGGGTAAATTCGCGTTCTTCGGAATCGTCGTTGTAGATTTGGTCGAAGAGCTCTTTGTCGAAATCCTTCCAGTTTTCAAAGGCGTATTTGGTGCGGAACACACCGGGAGCAATGTTGCGGGCTATCAGCGCTGCTTCGATGGCAATAGTACCTGAACCGCACATGGGGTCAATCAGGTCGCATTCGCCGTGCCAACCGGTCATGCGGATGAGCCCGGCTGCCAGTACCTCGTTGATGGGGCTTTCGACGGTGGCCTGACGGTATCCGCGCTTGTGCAAGCTTTCACCCGAAGAGTCGAGCGAGAGGGTGCAGAGATTGTCGGCAATGTGCATGTTGAATTTGATATCGGGGTTGGTAACGCTGATATTGGGACGCTTGCCCGTTTGTTCACGGAAAAAGTCAACGATGGCATCTTTGACTTTGTAGGCAACAAACTTGGAATGCTTGAAGTCTTCGGAATAGACAACGGTATCGACGGCAAATGAGGTGTTCAAGTCCAGATATTGGTTCCAGTCCATTGCTTTTACTGCGTCATATACTTCGTCGGCTGTATGAGCCTCAAAGGTAGCTATCGGCTTGAGAATCCTTACGGCAGTGCGCAGGCAGAAGTTAGCGCGATACATCATTGCTTTGTTTCCAGTGAAGGAAACCATTCTGCGGCCGGGAGTGATGTTGGCAGCTCCCAACTCGGTCAGCTCTTTCGCCAAAACTTCTTCTAATCCCTGAAAGGTTTTGGCAATGAGTTTAAATTCTTCCATGTATAATTATTCGTTCCTTTTTCTATTATTGTATTGTATGATTCGGGAGCCGGCCGGCACGTCTTCGGTAACCCAGACGTTGCCTCCAATGGTGGCTCCTTTACCTATGGTGATTCTTCCTAAAATGGTGGCATTGGAGTAGACAATCACATTGTCTTCAATGATGGGGTGGCGTGGAATACCTTTGATGGGATTCCCTTCTTCATCGAGCGGAAAACTCTTGGCTCCAAGGGTGACGCCCTGATAGAGTTTTACGTGTTCGCCGATGATGCACGTGGCTCCAATCACAACGCCCGTTCCGTGGTCAATGGTAAAATATCGCCCGATTTGTGCTCCGGGATGAATGTCGATGCCGGTTTCGCTATGGGCCATCTCGGTGATGATGCGCGGAATGAGCGGCACATTCATCCGATAGAGTTCGTGGGCCACCCGATAGTTGGTCAGTGCCTTGATGGTCGGATAACAACTGATGACCTCGCCCAATGATACGGCCGCAGGGTCGCCATCGTAGGCTGCAATGACGTCAGTTTCGAGTTGACTGCGTATTTCAGGCAAAAGAGAGATGATTTTCCCGCAGATGTATTCAGCCTGGCTATATAGTTCATGTATGGGAAGGTCTTTCACGTCGGCATTACCGAAACAGAGACCTGCCGCAATCTGTTTGAGCAGGAGTTGATAGAGCCGTTCCACATTGACGCCCATGTTATATTTCAAAGTGGTGTGGCTGATGCTTGATTTTCCGTAATAGCCCGGGAAAAAGATGGTACGGCAAAGTTCGATGATTTCTTCTACTATCTTGGAAGATGGTATGGGGTCGCTATCTCGGTATTCGTGGAAGAAGCCTTTCTTCTCCATGTCCGTACAATCAGATAACTCATCAACGATTTGTTGGAATTGATGAGCAATTTTGTCGAAATTCATTGATTAACGCTCTTAGGCACAGTGTGAATGTTTTATTGCGTGCAAAGATAAAGGAAAAACTGTTAAGAATCCAAACAATTCAGCAGGTTTTTGAATCTTTGGCAGTTTGCTTTGCAGGCTGAATAAAGGCATCTGTGGTACTTTCGATTTAAAACCTTACTTGAATCTGTGTCAAAATACAGTTCTCGTTTTTCTTGCCGTCGGTTTGGTTGTATCCGTAGCCCACTTGCAATCTGCATCGTGGGTAGAACCAGTATTGCAGTCCGGCGCTGTAGCGGTTGGTTTTGCCTGACCAGATATCCAAATAGTCATATGACGCAACCAGGTCGAGGTGTTTGATGCCAATGTTGTTGACCGAACCGGTGGCATAAAAGCCTTTGCTTTTTTCGGAACCGTCTTTTCCGGCCATGTATTCGCTGCGGAGGTTGAAAGGAGTTGTTTTCATTTCAAGACCGGCAGCATAGCGGTCGCGGCGATAGTTGCCGTTGTGCTTCAGCCCTCCAATCGGAGCCAAATCGCTCACCGTTTCGCCAGTTTGGTTTTGATAGACGGCGATGTTGCCGGTTCCTTTCAGAATGGAACCGCTTAACGTCAGCCATTTGGTAGGATGAAAACCGACACGGCCCACAAAATCTTTCTGAGCGTTGTTGTCGTTCTGATTTCTGCCGGCACCATTCATAAGGGCCAAGTCATAAGTGACCCATCCCTTCAGAAGTTCTCCGTTGATGTTTAGTCCGATGTCGCGTCCGCTTCCACCTTTCATCATTAAGTCGCTGGAGCCACCAATCATATAACCTGTAACCAATGAGCCGGGGTAGATAAGTTCCAGCACGGTGGGTGAAAGTGGATTCTCAATGCTGAATGGAGTCTTGAATTGTCCCACTTTGACCGAAAGAGCCTTGCAGAATTGGTAGTTAAACCAAAGTTCGTGCAGCGAAGAACTCTTGAAATCATACATCATGAAGGCGTTGATATGGTCGCTTACTTTGGCATTGGCCATAAAGATGATGCGGGAAATCTTGAATTGGTCTTCTGTAGTTGACTGGTCATAATATTCGTATCCTCCTTGGGCATATCCGCTCAATTGGAAACGTTCGACGATGGTGTTGATCCATTCTTTGGCAGGTGTTCCTGTGAACGTTTGAGCAGATGATGGATTGGGATAATTAAAAAAGAATATCAGGAGTAGTGTGCTGATACGTAGAAGTCTTTTCATGAGGAGTAAAATCTTGATAAGCTGTTTAATGCAAAAATGTTTTAGAAGGGTAAGTAATAGTGGGTGGGTCCTTTCTTGTATTCGTTGATGATGAATTTTACAGAGTCGCGCCCGGTTACCAAACTATCGGTGAAGTTGGCCAATGAGCAAGAGAAATAGCCGGTGTTGCTGAACGCCGGTAGATCATCCTTCGAGTCGTGATAGAGAAGGATGTTTAGCGTTTTGTGTCCGTCGGCAGCTGTTGTGATACCCTGATAGAGGAAGGCAAAAGCATGGCCTTTGTCTTTTCTCATGATTTTCAGCGTCAGGTTGATATAATGACGGGCTCTCCAGATACTCTGCATGGTTACCGAATCTGTTTTGACGGGTTTGTTGAGCGTTCGGGGAGAATCGCTGATGACGTGTCCGTAACTGGAGATGCGGATACCGTTTTGTTCCCGAAGATAGATAATGATGTAACGGTAAGTGCTGTCTGCTTTTAGTCCTGATTGAGGATTCAGGATGTTCAGCATCTCACCTCCGTCAGTAATGGCAGTGGTTAATACGCCCGATTCATTGCTGAGAAGGTCAGCATATTCCATCATGAAACTGGGCGTGCTGTCGTCGTCATCATTATTGCACGAAATAAACAGGCTCAGACAACAAGTCAGCAGAATGACGGAGAATATTCTCATGCCTTTTCTATGGATTCAGCCGCTTTCAGATAGTTGACAAGCGGGTTGGTGTACATCGTGAGGATGCAGTACTCCAAGTAGTCGAGGTCGGGATTGGGCAACTTGATTTTGCTGATCTGCTGCTTGAGATAATGCTCGAAGCGCTCTTCTTCTTCCTTTGAATAGAGGTTAGCAAATCGGGAACATTTGTTGAGCTTGTCGTAGGCAATATAATTGTTGGCGTACAGACGATAGTTGCAGTGAATTTCTCTGTCGATATGAGAGGAAATAATGGGGTAGAGCTCTGTCTTATGTTGTTTGTCGTCAAGTGTGCCGAGCCATTCGTCCATGCAGGCTGCCAATTGGTAATGTACACGACCTTTGTAGCCCAAGATGCCGGTTTGCATGCTTTCTAAGTCATCGGCCATGGTCTTCTTATAGTCGGGGTAGTCGCGCTTGAGTTGGAATTCTTTAGCCTTGAGGTAATCGCAAGGATCGTATTCATACGAAATGCTGGTTGGAACGATGTGCAACTGTTGCAGGCGTTCAATGATGGTGCCTGTTCCTCCCAGTCTGAACATTTTGAGGAGCGAATCTTGTGTCAAGTCGTTGGAGTCTTTTGAACGTCCCTGTCGTTGTGCAATCCAGATGTTTTCTTTCTTTTCCTTGATGGTGAAGTGCATGTATCCACTGAGTTGCTGACTGGCCAAGAGTTTGGCGCGTCCGTGAAGGTCGCGTTTCACTACAAAGGATTTGTTGAGACGAACCAAGTGCTTGATCCAAGGCGATACAAAGAGGTTGTTGCCAATGGCAATCTCAACAGTGGTTGAAAAACCGTTATCGATTAGCAGTTTGCTCAAGAAACCGGAGTCGAGCACGATGTCGCGGTGATTAGACATAAAGGTGTAGTTGCCATTTTTGTCAAGACCGTTGAAGTCAATGTCGGTTCCGTCGGTATGTTCATCTATCATTTGTTTCATGAATCCATAAGAGAAAGCTTTTTGGAAGTCGAGCAAAGTTTTGCAGCTTCGGGCTTTCTGCATAATGGCTTCAAAAGGCACACCCGGATATACTTTGTTGATTACGGCTCGGAATTCCGGGTCGGCCGATAATTCGTCAAACACTCCCGGAAGTTCTTCCGGAGTAAACGGACGGATGTCGTCATATTCTGATGGGATAATCATATTCTGGATGTGATTTAAAATTTATTTTCGATAATGTCTGAAAGAACTTCGGCCATTTCCAGACCGGCAGCTTTAACTTGTTGGGGAATAAAACTGGTGGCAGTCATTCCCGGAGTGGTGTTGATTTCAAGAAGATTGATTTTCTCCTTGCCGTTTTCACCTGTCAGGATGTAGTCAATGCGAATGATTCCTTCACATCCCAAGATGTCGTAAATGGCCGATGTAAGCTGTTGTACTCGTTGGGTAGTTTCGTCAGATATACGGGCCGGTGTGATTTCTTCTACGGCGCCATTGTATTTTGCATCGTAATCGAAGAATTCTTTATGGCTGACCACTTCAGTAACAGGGAAAACACGTTGCACTTTCTTTGTCTTGTAGCAGCCGCAGGTGATTTCCGTGCCTTCGAGATAGCTTTCAATCATTACTTCGCTACCTTCGTCCATTGCTTTTTGGATGGCAGGTTTTAATTCTTCTGCAGTTTTTACTTTGGTGACGCCAAAGCTACTGCCATCGGCATTGGGCTTGACAAAGCAAGGCAATCCAATCTTTTCTACGATGTCAGTAACGTTGAGACTGTCTTCTTGTCCTCGGCGTATGAGTAAACTTTCGGCTACCCTTATGCCCCACGTTTTGAGATATTGGTTCAGACTGAATTTGTTGAAGGTAAGAGCTTCAACCAGTACGTTGCATGTGGAGTAAGGGAGGTGAATCAGGTCAAAATATCCTTGAAGGATACCATTCTCGCCCGGAGTGCCGTGGATGGTAATATAAGCAAAGTCAGGGCGGATGCGTCCGTGGTCGGTTTCAAAAGAGAAATCATTTTTATCAATGGTGGAAAATTGTGATTCTCCCCATTGTGCGGTCCATTCGGTACCTTGTATGGTGATGATGTAGCAGTCGTAAAGGTCTTTGTTCATAAAAGAATAGATACCTTGTGCGCTACGTAAGGAAACATCGTGCTCTGAGGAGTCACCTCCTGCAACAATGGCAATAATTCGTTTCATCTTTTTTCTTTTCCTTTCTTTTGGGGCAGAATGCCGTTTTGATGATTTTTAATTTTGTAATGTTTTCTGTTCCCAAGCGTCAATCAATGCCTGCATATCGGTGGGCCAAGGTGATGTAAAATCCATTTGTTGGCCGCTTTCAGGATGTGTAAATCCCAATGTCTTGGCATGAAGGGCTTGTCGGGGGCAGAGTTCAAAACAATGATTGATAAATTGTCGGTAAGAACTTTCTGTAGTACCTCGTAAAATTTGTTCTCCTCCGTATCGGGCATCATTGAAAAGAGGGTGACCGATATGTTTCATGTGAGCGCGTATCTGATGAGTGCGTCCTGTCTCTAAAATACATTCTACCAGGGTGGTGTAACCATAGCGTCGCAAAACTTTATAATGAGTGACGGCATGTTTGCCTATGTCTGAGCCTGGTTCGAAGACGGCCATGCGCAACCGGTCTTTAGGGTCGCGCCCTATGTTGCCTTCAATGCGCCCTTCGTTGGAGTCGAAATCTCCCCAAACAAGAGCATTGTATCGTCGGCTGGTAGTTTTATTGAAGAATTGGAGACCCAATTTGGTCTTGGCATTGGGCGTTTTGGCAATTACCAAAAGTCCGGAGGTGTTTTTGTCTATTCGATGAACTAATCCTACACTTGGATCGTTGACATCAAAATCGGGATCTTCTTTCAGATACCATGCCAAAGCATTTACCAAAGTTCCCGTATAGTTGCCACATCCCGGATGAACAACGAGTCCGGCAGGCTTGTTAACCACCAATAGGGAGGCGTCTTCATAGACAACATCTAATGGAATGTCTTCCGGCTCTATCGTTGTTTCGTAGCGTGGTCGGTCGAGCACCAATGTTACGACGTCGAAAGGTTTTACCCGATAATTGCTTTTAACCGGTTTGTCATTGACACGGATAAATCCTGCCGAAGCAGCCTTTTGTATGCGGTTTCGTGACGTGTCACGTAAGTGGTCCATCAAGAATTTATCAATACGCAATAATTGCTGTCCCTTGTCGGCCGTCACGCGAAAATGTTCATACAGACCGTCACCCTGGTCCTCATCTTCTAATTCATTATCATTTTGAGGAAGGGCTTCTTCTATGTATTTTGCATTCAGACTGAGATCATCCATGTTTGGTGTTCTATAATATTTTAAGGGAGGAGTATTATAAATCAGGCTCTAATGAATCTTCCGTAAAATCTTCATAAGATTCAGCCTCTAAATTCTCTCCATCAACATCTTCCATGCCATCGCCGTAATAAGAACCGTCACCTACAATGAGTACGAGTTCGTCGTTGACATCAACACAACTTCCGGCGCTGAGAGTGCGTCCGTTGCATTTAACTTCATAGACCCAATCTTTTTCACCTTCGATATATTCAACGGGCGCCAATTTAAATCCTGAAGCCGTTAGTTTGGCTGTGGCTTCGCGCAGAGAACTATTATCAGCAATATCCGGTAAAATCAATTGGGGAGCATTCCCTGAATTAAGGGTTAAATAAATGATGCGATTAGCCTTTACCCGTTCGCCGGCTTGAGTGGATTGCTCATAAACAACATTGGGTGGAAGGGATTTGACATAAACGGAATCTTCAATCTTGGCAAGAAGCCCAGCCTCGGTTAGTTTTTGGATGGCAACTGGTCCCGTGAGACCTTTTAAGTTGGGGACCGTTACTTCTTCTCCGTGACGGGTATAAGTATTCATACCGTAAAAAGTAAGACCGATGAGGATGGCAACAAAAATCAGCATTGCTGCCAAATTAATTAATAAGTATCCCTTCTTTTTCTTAGCAGTCATTGCTTTCTTAGGGGTAATCTTCTTACTTGGTTCTTGCTTATTCGCTTCCATGCTTTGCGGACCGTCTATAACGAATGCAAAGTTAGTGTGATTTGCCTTTAAAACCAAATGAAAGGGTCATGTTTCTTTGACCAAGATGTTACTTCTGTTTGTTCTTTTACATAAAATAAATATTTTTACACGGCAAATGTTTGTTGATGAAAAGTTGGCTGTTCAAATGGAAATGTTTATTTTTGCGTTGAAAACCAATTTGTAATAGTTGGTTTGATGTTAAGTATCGTAAAGTGTTTGTAACTTAAAAAGAATGAAAATGATGAAACAACAAAGTGCATCGAATTGGTTGATATGGGTGTTAATGATGTTTATCCCGATGTCGACGATGGGTAAAGGTTGGAAAGCCAAACATGTAGTAATGATAGGCATTGACGGATGGGCCTCGCATGATTTTGATAAGGCTCCTGACGTGCCCAACATTCGTTGGATGATTGAGAATGGTAGCTCTACATTTTCAAAGCGTGCTGTGCTGCCTTCTGCATCTGCTATTAATTGGGCTTCTTTGTTTATGGGAGGGTGTACGGAAATGACGGGTTATACAAAGTGGAACTCTAAAACTCCCGAGATCCCGTCTTTTGGTACCAATAGTCGTGGTATTTTCCCTACAATATATTCTGTGATTCGCGAACAGTGTCCTAAAGCGGTTACCGGGCTTACTTTCGATTGGGATGGTATAGGATTTGTAACCGATACAGCTGCTATCAATTTTGTGAAGTATGAACGCGGCGAGCAAGATGAGCCCGAAGTGGCTGCTCGTCCCGGTATAGAATACCTTAAACAAGCCAAACCTGCTTTTATGACTATTTATGTTGGTGGACTTGATGCTGCAGGACATGGTAAGGGATGGTATTCCAATGAGTATTATTCAATGCTTTCCCGTATTGACAAAGTAATTGGCGACATTGTTCAGGCTACTAAGGATTCCGGCATTTATGAGGATTGTATCTTTATTGTTACCAGTGATCACGGAGGCATTGGTACGGGACATGGCGGTATTACGCTCGAAGAACTCGAAACACCTTTTGTAGTTTATGGAAAGAATATTCGTAAGGGATATCGTATGAAAGAGGGTATGATGCAGTTTGACACGGCTGCCACCATTGCAGAAATGTTCGGTTTGAAACGTCCTACCTGTTGGCGTGGAGTTCCGATGAAGGAAATTTTTAAATAATAGAGTATTTCAAGGCAATAATAATGTATGGTGCCTTTCTTGTCTTTATGACATGAATCAGGCATTGAACGTTGGCATAGCGTTTTTGCGTTGTGTGCAATTGAGTTCTGAAGTTATATCAAGGCGATTTGCATCATGTACAAAAGGCCTTTGAACGTTTGCATGGAGGTTTTGCGTCATGTACAAAAGGCCTTTGAACGTTTGCATGGCGGTTTTGCGTCGTGAACAAAAGGGCTTTGAACGTTTGCATGGCGGTTTTGCACGTGTGCAAAAAGGGCTTGAAGTTAGTTCATGGGGTTTTTGCACGTGTACAAAAGGGTATTGAAGTTAGTTCAAGGGTTTTTGCACGTGTACAAAAGGG
>CALZOH010000069.1 GCA_945827465.1 uncultured Prevotellaceae bacterium | reverse complement strand
TTCACTTTACACGTCATGTAAGCTGAATTTCCCCCTGGAGATTTCATTTTACACGCCATGTAAGCGGAATTTCCCCCGGGAGATTTCATTTTACACGCCATGTAAGCGGAATTTCCCGCGGGAGATTTCATTTTACACGTCATGTAAGCAGGATTTCCCCCTGGAAATTTCATTTTACACGTCATGTAAGCAGGAATTTCCCCTTAGGAAAATAAGGATGGGGCTTCTTAAAACTTGAAGTAAGAAAGGCAATCGTTATATCCTTCTTGCTCCAGGCGTTCTTTGGGAATAAAAATAAGGGAATTACTATTGACGGTATATCGAAGTCCACCATGTTCAATCGGTCCGTCAGGGTAAACATAGCCCAAATGGGTGCGGCCGATTCGGCTGTGAACTTCTGTTTGTACTTCTCCATCCATCTCTCTTTCTTCCATTTCGATGGATTCACGGTTGATGGGCTTGTAGAATGCCGGCCATCCGCCAGAGTGAAATTTGTCTCTTGAGAGGAAAAGTGGTTCGCCCGTTACGATATCGGCATAGATGCCTTCACGCTCTTCGTCCCAGTAGGCGTTGAAGTAAGGTGGCTCGGTGGTGCAAAGTTGGGTAACGGCAAATTGATCTTCCGTGAGACGCATGCGCAGTATGGCGTCGTCGGGACGGGTGTATTTGGAGGAGTTGTCGGAATTCATGAGTAGAGTTACTATTTTTCGCCGGCAAAGTTACGAAGAAAGGGGCTTATCTTTTGTGTTTCGCTTCTTAAATCCAACTCTTCCTTCTAAAAAGAAAGAAGGCCGTACCGGCTACGAGGAGGGAGAAGCCAAAGACAAGCGGGAATCCCCACCACGTGTTTTCCATGCCGTTCACCAGGTTCATGCCATATAAACTGGCAATCAGGGTGGGGAACATGAGGACGATGCTGATGGACGTCATGGTGCGCATCACGCTACTCATGTTGTTGTTGATGACATTGGCATAGGTGTCCATGGTCGAATCAAGAATGTTGGTATAGATATTGGTGGTTTCGCGTGCCTGGTTCATCTCAATCGTGACGTCTTCAATGAGGTCGGCATCTAATTCGTCAACGGGCAGCTTGAACTTCAGCTTGGAAAGCAACGTCTCGTTGCCACGGATACTGGTGATGAAGTAAGTCAGACTGTCTTGCAGGCGCGAGAGACCGATGAGGTCTTCATTACTGATCTTATGGTCGAGCTTGTGCTTATAGTCTTCGATAAGGGCACTGATTTGTTTCAGACGCTTCAAATACCAGACGGAGGAGGAGAGGAACAGGCGGAACACCAGGTCGACCGAGTCGGTGAAGCCCTGATTGCGTTTCTGCTGGTACGAAACGAAGTCAATCATCATATTCGTCTCGTAGTTGCAAATGGTGATGCAAAGATCCTTGTAGAGGATGATGCCCAAGGGTACGGTGGTGTGGGGGGTGCGACTCCTTACTTCCTTCACGTAAGGGATGCGCAGAATGATGAGCACCCAACCCTCGTCGTATTCGTAACGAGAGCGCTCGTCTTTATCTCGAATGTCATCTAAAAAGTAATCGGGTACTTTCAGGTCGTTGATCAGATAATTTTCATCGTCTTCTGACGGGCAGGTAATCTGAATCCAGCAATTGGGCTCCCACTCTTTGAGTGTGCGTAGGGTATGGTTGGTATTCCAAAAAGTTCGCATCTTTAAAATCTCCTTACTACTAATAATGACGGGAGGTAGGCGTCTGTTGTAGAGATGCGAACTTCCTGTCTGTTACACTATATTTTCCGCGTAATAATCGTCCATGATGATGGTTGAAATAAAAACGAAGGCAAAAGTACAAAAAAAAGTTTTTTTCGACCATTTGCCGACGGTTGTTTTTGAGAAAAGTCAGTCGGGTTTTTCGGTCGTAGTTGAAGGCGACGGAACGTAAGGCCGCGAGCGATAGTGCGGATCTCTGGAGAAAAGTCGCCCGTTAATCCTTACGGTATGGCCGTTATAGAGGTTGTAGTTCCAAATCCATTTGCTGCCGTCCTGGAAGATGATGTGGATAAGTTGGTCGTCGACAAACCAGGTGAACGGGTCTTCGTAATAGTAGCCGTAGTAGAGGTCTTCTTCTGAACACAGTCCGCAGTGGTCGCGATAGAAGTCCAGACAAATCACGTTGTAAGGGTCGTCAACGCTCCACCATTTCCCGGTCAGAACTTCCTCGTCCCAGTCATCATCGTCTTGACAGGACGTAAATCCACACATACTGACAAGCGTCAGCAACATCATCACGAGGGCTTTTTGAGCAAAATTCATAGTAGGTCTCATTGCAGTGAGGGTTATGGTTGGTGTATTAATCTTTCAGGAGAACCTCGGTAATCTCGAGGATATACATTCGGTGCAGTCCGCCTCCCGGGCGATCGTGATACCACTTGCCAAAGCAGTCTGGGTCGATGAATCTCTCTTGGCGAAGATCGTCGCTGTAGAGTTTGCGACATCCTAAGGTGAGTCGTGCCTGCTCGAAACTCACGGCTCCTTGCGGAGTTGTGATGGGGCGCAGTCCGGTGGCGGCTACTTTGTCGGTGTCTCTGCCCGAGAGCTTGCCGCACAAGCTGTAGATGTCGCGGTGCGTTTGTCCCAAGAAGGTCAGGGTGACGGAATCTTCAGCCTCCATGAAATCGTAGGTATATCTTTCGGGTCGGATAAACACAAAGGCCACGGGCTTGTTCCAAAGGAATCCCAGTCCGCCCCATGAGGCTGTCATGGTGTTGAAGTGTTCGGGGCGGCCGGCAGTGATAAGCATCCATTCCCGGCCAATGGCGTTAAAAACATTCTCGTTCAGTTCTTCGGGCTTTAGTAGTCTCATATCTCAAAAAGGTGATGTGTATATATTATATAATGTATAGGAATGGAAGTCAGCAACCCATTGTCTCGCGATAGAAATCGAGCATTTCAAAGATTTCCTCTTTGGTGGCCGTTTGGTTGATACGCAGGTCACCCACGTCGGATAGCAGGGTGAAGTTGACGCGACCGTCCGTGTTCTTTTTGTCGTGAGTCATCAGCAGGTAGAGTTGCTCGTACTTCTTGCAGTCGAAAGCAAACACTCCGTAATGCGATTTGATGAAGTTGGCAGTTTGCAACATCACATCGTGGGGGAATCCTGTTTTCTTGCAACTCAGATACAACTCACACACTAATCCCCAAGCTACAGCATATCCGTGCAACACAGGCCTGCCTTCGTGCAGAGCCAGACTTTCAAGGGCATGGCCGGCTGTATGTCCTAAGTTGAGTGCTTTGCGCAAACCTTTCTCTTCCGGATCTTCGAGTACGATGCGTTGTTTCACGCCTACACTTTTCTCAACCAGTTCCTGCAAGCGTTTCAGGTCAGGCTTCTCCAGGTCGAAGTTCATCAATTCTGCCCAATCGCTGCGGTTGGAGATAAGTCCGTGCTTGAGCATCTCGGCAAATCCGGAGCAGATATTCTCTTCGTCCAACGTGAGCAGGAAGTGGGTGTCGACCAAAACATCAAACGCATTGCGGAAAACACCAATCTCATTCTTCAAACCATTGAAGTTGATACCTGTCTTGCCGCCAACCGACGCATCAACCATGGCCAGCAGAGTTGTCGGGATATTTAAGAAACAAATGCCGCGCTTAAACGTAGAGGCCGCAAATCCTCCCAAATCCGTAACCATTCCGCCACCGAGGTTGATGAGTAACGAGCGACGTGTGGCTTTAGCATCGCTGAGCGATTGCCAAACATCAGCCAGCGACTCAAGGGTTTTGTGTTCGTCGGAAGTTCCGATAGTGATAATGTGTGCCTGATGGGCGACCAAACATTTTTCAATCAAAGGGAGGCATACGGCATGAGTAGTTTGGTCTGTTAAAACAAACAGGCGGTCGAATGCGCATGCTGACAAAATGTCAGAGAGCTCACTCTCAATATTTCTGACAAATAAGATGCTTTGCTTTTCCATGGCTGCAAAGTTAGGGCTTTTCTTCCTTCCTTCGGGGGCTTTTTTGTACTTTTGTCGCCTCTAAAAAGTATTTTTGATACCATAAAAGAATACAGAATGTGTGCGAATAAACTCAGATATGCCGTGATAGGCTGCGGCGCGATAGGAGGTTACTACGGAGGTCGTTTGGCGCTTGCGGGTGCCGATGTCCATTTCTTGTTTCATAGCGACTATTCAGAAGCAGTCAGCCGTGGTCTACAGGTGGAGAGCATCAATGGCGATTTCCTCTTGCCTCATCCGCAGGCCTACAGAGATGTAGCTGCCATGCCACCGTGTGATGTGGTGATGGTTTCGCTCAAGACGGTGATGAATGACCATTTGACTCAGCTGCTTCCCCCGCTGTTGAAGCCATCCACCTTGGTGATTCTTATTCAGAATGGCTGGGGAATGGAGCGTGACCTGTCGTTGCTGTTCCCGGAACTGAAGATAGCCGGAGCGATGGCATTCATAGCCAGCAACAAGGTGGGGCCTGCTCACGTTCGTCATTTGGATTTTGGAGCAATTACCATCGGTTCATATTGTGGAGAACAGGAAGCATTACTTCTTCAAGTGGCCAATGATATGAGCAATGCAGGTATTCCGGTTGTTCTGGCACCCGATTTAACAACGGCTCGTTGGCGCAAACTGGTGTGGAATATTCCCTATAATGGCCTGAGCGTGGTGCTTCGTTCAACAACGGACCAATTGATGCAGCATCCCGATGTATGTGCACTGATACGTGACTTGATGCTTGAAGTCATTGAGGCTTCCCGCCTATTCGGAGCAACAATCCCCGAAAGTTTTGCCGATGAAATGTTAGAAGCCACTCGTAAAATGAGGCCTTATCAGCCCAGTATGATGCTTGATTACCTATATCATCGTCCGATGGAAGTGGAATACCTTTACTCCCGCCCCGTGCGTGAAGCCTGCGAACATGGCTTCCTGATGCGTAAAACGCAAATGCTCGAACAACTTTTGTTGTTCAACAACTTGCACAATGTGGCAGAGAAGCCCTGAGAGAACAACCTTTCTTCAAGTTAATTGTAGAGTGGTTTATTTTCTTTAGATTTTTTTTTGTCAATTGACGAGAAAGTGTTTTATTTGCACTCCAAAATTAGATTCCTCTTACGAATCAGAATCTTTTTGTTGATACAACTATAGAAGACAATAATATGGTAAATGTTCCTGAAGAAAAAAACGACGAACTGAAAAACCAAGACGTCGTTGAGCCTATTACCCAGCCTACTTCTGAAGAGGTTGCTGAGGTTGATTCATCTGAAGAAGTTCAGCCTGTAGAGGCTGGAGCGGAATTAGTAAGTGATCCTACTTCAACTGAGCCTGAAGGTGAAGTTGCTTCTGAAGACGAGTTTATGTCGTCGCCAGAAGAGTATGAAGATAAAGGAGAAAGTAAAACTGCAGACGATTATGACATCCCGACTACTAAGGAGGGAGTGATTGAACGTCTTCAGGTTTTAGCTGAACATCCCGAACAAAGTGAGAAAGTAGAGCTCGATCTTCTTAAACAAACCTTCTATAAAATACTGAAAAGCGATCGCGAATTTGCTTTTATGCAATACATCAAGTCCGGTGGAGACGCTGAAGCTTATGTACTTCAGCCGGAACCGCTTGAGGAGGAGTTTAAGAAACTCTTCAGTGTTGTCAAAGAGCAGATCTCAAAAGTGATTGCAGCTGTTGAGCAGCAGAAAGAAGTAAATCTGACCAAAAAGAAAGCCATCATTGAGCACATGAAGGAATTGGCATCTTCTCCCGAGGAAGCCAACCGCAATTATGATGCCTTCCGTAAACTGCAGGAAGAATGGAAATCCATCAAGCCGATACCTGCGGCCGCTATCAATGAGACTTGGAAAAGTTTCCAGTTTGTAGTAGAACAGTTCTATGATTTCTTGAAAGAGAACAACGCGTTGCGTGATTATGATTTCAAGAAAAATCTTGAAGCCAAGACCCTGCTATGTGAAGCAGCCGAGAAATTGGCAGAAGATACGGATGTGATTCATGCTTTCCATCAGCTTCAGCAATTACATCAGGAGTTCCGTGAAATTGGTCCGGTGGCCAAAGAGTTGCGTGAAGACCTTTGGGCTCGCTTCAAGGCTGCATCGACTGTAGTTAATCGTATGCATTCGCAGTATTTTGATAATCTCAAGAAGCAGGAAGAAGAAAACTTGGCTAAGAAAACTGCCATCTGCGAGCGCATAGAAAGCTTGGATTACTCCAAGTTGCGTGGATTCTCAGAGTGGGATCGTCAGTCGCGTGAAATCATCGCCTGGCAACAAGAGTGGAGAGGTATAGGACGTGCCAGTCGCAAGACCAATAATAAGATTTACGAGCGTTTCCGTAATGCCTGCGATAAGTTCTTTACCAGTAAGTCGGAATATTTCAAAAACCAGAAGCGTATCTTCTCGGATGTGGCAGACAAGAAACTCCAACTTTGTATTCAGGCAGAAGAACTGAAGGATAGTACCGATTGGTCTGAAACTACTTCTAAGATCATCCAGCTTCAGAATGAGTGGAAAGAACTTGGCTTCTTGCCCCAAAAGCAGTCGCAGAAATTGTGGGTACGTTTCAACACCGCTTGCAATTATTTCTTCGAGCAGAAGAAGCAAGTGCTCGGTGAGCAGATGAAGGACGAAAAGGCCAATCTTGCTGCCAAGCGCGATATCTTGAAGAAATTGCAGGAAATAGCTGAAAACATTACTGAAGAATCAACAGAGCAGGTACGCGCTCTCATGGAAGAATGGAACTCGGTAGGTCATGTTCCTTTCCGTGATAAAGATAAGATCAATAACCAATATCGTCAGTTAATCGACCGTCTGCGCCTTGATTTGGATCTCGGTTCATCTCGCAAGGGCGGAAAGGCCAAATATCATTCAGGTGGTGCCGATAATGCCAAGGGAGGAGCTCGAGGCAACTTCTTGTTACGCCAATATGAAGCCAAGAAGTCAGAACTGACTACCTATGAGAATAACATTACCTTCTTGACAGCGCATTCCAAGAGCGGAAATGCACTCATTGAGACGATGAACAAGAAGATAGAGTCTCTCAAGGAAGAATTAGCGGCCATTGTTGAGCGCATTAAGGCACAAGAGCAAGCTGCAGCCGAAGAGGCTGCCACTGAAACTGGCCCCGAAACTCAGGAATAGTTTAGCTGTTAAGTTTTATCATATTGTTAATCCTCTGCTCCGACCATTTTACAGCAGAGGATTTTTTCTTTTTAGCCGTTTGTTGATGGCGGATGAATAAAAAAGGAAGTTCTCGATGAATGCAGGCAATAAGTTTTTTGTAAATTTGGCGCATTAAACTCAATCCCTTCCAAAGATGAAAATCAGTAACCAAACAGCCACGCAAATCAATCAAATTCTCGATGAACTGATTAAAAGGTATTCCCCGGGAACCGACCCATGTTCAATGACCGACTTGAGCTTTCAAGTGAATCAGGAAACAGGCGAGTTGGTTGTGCTTGACGACCGCGATGATGAAATCGTTGGTATGACGATTGATGAGTGGATTGACAATCAAGAAGAGGATTTCGACGATTATGTGGCCCAAGTGCTCCGTAAGATGATACTGAAACGTATCACCGAATTGGAGGCTTTGAGCATCGTTAAACCTTATTCGTTTCTTTTGGTTGACGGCAATAATGAGACGGTAACGGAGCTTTATCTGGTTGACGACGATGAAGTGGTGTTTGAGAAACAGGAGTTAATGGCCGGCTTGGAGAAGGATTTGGATGACTTCATCAACCGTTTAATGAAGGAATAAGTCCATCAACATTTACGAAATATTTTGTAACCCCACCTAAATGATACCGCGGAAAGGCAGATGAGATGCCTTTCCGCGGTAGTTGGTATTGTATGAATGTCAGTCTTTCCTGATTCCCTAAGGCTTTTGGAACGGTCCGTTGCGGTCAATGCAGTTGTTGACGAGGATAGTAGCCTTGGGGTTATGGTTGTTAATGGCTTTGGGAGCCTGGTAGTTCATCATGCGACAACCAGTAAGGATGATGCTGAGGGGTTGATTGCCTCTGATGGTGATGAAGTCATACGAACTTTTCAGGTTGGAAAGCGCTCCGTTGTCGCCGGAGAAGGCTTCAACGTTGGTGATGGACAGATGTCCCATTCCGTCGACCAAGAAGGGATGAACGTCTTCGATGCGCGGACCGGTGTTGGCTATGATGGAACCTTGTGAAATCATCCAGTTGCGGTTGCGTACATTGCCTCCGTCTTTGTAGATGCCCACGCATACGCAGTCGAGATTGAAGTTGGTGAGCTGTCCGTAAGTCTCACGTCCAAGCCAGATGCCTCCGTATACGCCAAAGGTGAAGAGGTCCATCAGTTGGGCATTGTCGGTGTGGTCGATGGTATAGGTGAATGACTTTTGGGCCACTACGGCATCAATGATATCTTTGCTGTAGGAACGGCCAAATTCACGCATGTTGGCCGGGTTGACGTGGCAGTGGAGAATGCGTGGAATGTCGTAACAGCGGTCAATGGCAATGAAGCGTCCGCTCAACGGGTAGCCGTAGCAATGTTCAAACAGGATTTGTTCGCAGATGAGACCTTTCTTCGGACGGAAGTCCATCGCCATGTACTCGCCGTAAAAGGTGAGTGACGAAAGTGTGACACCCTGAACACTGCTTTCGCTGCTCATCTTGATGGTAGGGGGATAGGCAATGATTCGGGCTGCTTGCTGATGGGTTTGTCGGGGATACCAGAACTGGATGCCGCTGATGCGGGTGGCCGACTCGACGGTGATGAATGCGTTGAGTGTATCGGTGATGACGAAGAGCGAACCGACGGGTTTCTTGCGGTCGATGGAGGCTGTGCCCCGACCGGTGGGGCCGTGAACGCCGATGAGCGATACGTTTCGGCGCAGGATGATGCCCGATTCAACGGGATAACCGCCTTCGGCCGGTTCTACGAGCAATGCTCCGCCCATGCGCGAAGCCTCGTCAATGGCTTTCTGCAGGTTGGCGCGGTTGACGGCAGGCGTGTTTTCGGGCAATACGCCGCATTCGCGGATGGATTTGATGCCTTGTGCCCGGACAATCGATGCGGTTGCGAAGAGCAACAGCAGGAAGATGAGTCGGAAGTCTTTTCTTTGCATAGAATGAATGGGATATGTGATTTGTTATTGCCCGGCAAAATTAGGCTTTTTAGCAGGAATATCCAACCTTCGTCGTGCGTTTTCCGAGAAAGCATTACTTTTGCAGCCAGAAGAATGATTCCATTAATAGAAGAAAAATGATAAAAGTAGGTGATCAGATTCCCGCTGTATTGGGAATAGACCAGAACGGCCGCGAGATTAAGGCCGATGATTTGAAGGGGCGTAAAACCATCTTGTATTTTTATCCGAAGGATCAGACGCCGGGCTGTACGGCCGAGGCCTGCAGCCTGCGCGATCATTATGACGACTTGCGCAGTCGGGGCTATGAGGTGTTAGGTGCCAGTGTCGACAGTCAGAGCAGTCACCGGCGGTTTATTGATAAGCAGTCGTTGCCTTTTGACTTGATTTCGGATACCGATCACTCGTTGGTGGAGGCTTTCGGTGTTTGGGCTGAGAAGAAGATGTGCGGACGTACGTATATGGGCACGCTACGCACGACTTTCGTGATTGACGAAGAGGGTAAGGTGGAGCGCATCTTCTCGCCCAAGGAGGTGAAGACGAAGACCCACGGCGAGCAATTGTTGGAAGAGCTCTAACCGCCCTCTGCAATGGACGGGAGGAGCTTCCTCTTCTTATTAAAACGGGACGCAAAGGTGTTTTGCGTCCCGTTTTGACTTAATGGGTTTCTTCTTGTCGCTTGGCCTCGTCCCAGATTTGGTCCATTTCGGCCAGTGTAAGGTCTTTGAAGTCCTGGCCGCGTTGGCGCAGGGTGGCTTCCAAGTAGTTGAAGCGTCGGATGAACTTGCGGTTGGTTCGTTCGAGGGCATTGTCGGGATTGATGTGATAGAGCCTGGCGGCATTGATCAGGCTGAAGAGCACGTCGCCCATTTCGGCTTCGGCGGCTTCGGCATCCAGGTGTTCTACTTCGGCTTGGAACTCGCCGATTTCTTCTTTGACCTTTTCCCATACCTGTGAGCGCTCTTCCCAGTCAAAACCTACGTGGCGCGCCTTGTCTTGTATGCGGTAAGCCTTGATGAGTGAGGGCAACGCTGCTGGCACGCCCGACAGCACGGTCTTGTTGCCGTCTTTTTCTTTTTGTTTCAGCTGCTCCCAGTTGTCTTCTACGCGGTCTGCCGTTTCGGCTTTCACGGTTCCGTAGATGTGGGGATGGCGATAGATGAGTTTTTCGCAGAGTCGGTTGCAGATGTCGGCTATGTCGAACGCTCCCTTTTCGCTTCCGAACTTGGCGTAGAAGCATACGTGCATCAGTACGTCGCCCAGTTCCTTGCAGATTTCGCCGTCGGCCCGGCGGGTGAGGGCGTCGCAGAGTTCGTAAACCTCTTCAATCGTGTTGCTGCGAAGGCTTTCGTTGGTTTGTTTGTGGTCCCAGGGACACTTTTCTCTCAGCTCGTCGATGATGTCGAGCAGGCGACCGAAGGCCTGCAGTTTCTCTTCTTTGGTATGCATTGTCATAATGGGTGTTGCGGTTGTTGAAAACTGCGCCAAAAGTACAAAATATCGGGCGAACACTACCCCTACCCATTGAAAAAGCCTTAACTTTGCACCGATTTTTTTCAACCTAAGTTAATAAGAAAAGACAAGATATGGAACTGGCAAGTAAGTATAGCCCCGAGGCCGTAGAGAGTAAATGGTATCAGTATTGGTTGGACAATCATTTGTTCAGCTCAAAGCCCGATGGGCGCAAACCTTTCACGGTGGTGATACCTCCTCCCAATGTGACCGGCGTGTTGCATATGGGCCACATGTTGAACGAAACCATTCAGGATATTCTGGTTCGCCGCGCCCGTATGGAGGGCTACAATGCCTGCTGGGTGCCCGGTACCGACCATGCAAGCATCGCTACCGAGGCTAAGGTGGTGAACCGACTTGCCCAGCAGGGCATTCGCAAGGAAGACCTCACCCGCGAGGAGTTCTTGAAGCATGCCTGGGCCTGGACCGATGAGCACGGTGGCATTATCTTGAAGCAGTTGCGTAAGCTGGGAGCTTCGTGTGACTGGGACCGCACGGCCTTTACGATGGACGACGTGCGCTCTGAGAGCGTCATCAAAGTGTTCTGCGACCTTTATCGCAAGGGACTGATTTATCGCGGAGTCAGAATGGTCAACTGGGACCCCAAGGCTCAGACGGCGCTCTCTGACGAGGAAGTGATTTATAAGGAGGAGCACAGCAAGCTCTATTATCTGAAATATCGTGTCGAGGGCGGTTCGCCCGACGAGTATGCCGTGGTAGCCACTACGCGTCCCGAGACTATCATGGGCGATACGGCCATGTGCATCAATCCCAACGACCCCAAGAACCAGTGGTTGCGCGGCAAGAAGGTCATCGTGCCTCTGGTGGGCCGCGTGATTCCGGTGATTGAAGACGAGTATGTCGACATTGAGTTTGGTACGGGTTGCCTCAAGGTGACGCCGGCCCATGATGTCAACGACTACATGCTGGGCGAAAAGCACAACCTGCCCTCTATCGACATCTTCAACCCCGACGGTACGCTTTCGGCCGAGGCCGGTCTCTATGTGGGAATGGATCGCTTCGAGGTGCGCCACCAGATTGAGGAAGACCTTACCCGGGCCGGACTGATGGAGAAGGTGGAACCCTACACCAACAATGTGGGCTTCTCCGAGAGAACCAACGTACCCATCGAGCCGAAACTCTCCATGCAGTGGTTCGTCAAGATGAAACACTTTGCCGACTTGGCCTTGGCTCCGGTGATGAACGACGAAATCTGCTTCCACCCGGCCAAGTACAAGAATACTTATCGCCATTGGCTCGAGAACATTAAGGATTGGTGCATCAGCCGCCAGCTGTGGTGGGGCCATCGCATACCTGCCTACTACCTGCCCGAGGGCGGTTTCGTGGTGGCAGAGAACGTGGACGAGGCGCTGCGCCTGGCTATCGAGCGCACGGGCAACGCGCAGCTCAAGGCCGAAGACCTTCGTCAGGATGAGGATGCACTCGACACGTGGTTCTCGTCATGGTTGTGGCCCATCTCATTGTTCGACGGCATCAATCGTCCGGGCAATGAAGAGATCAACTACTATTATCCCACGGCCGACTTAGTGACCGGTCCCGACATCATCTTCTTCTGGGTAGCCCGCATGATCATGGCCGGATATGAATATACCGGCAAGATGCCCTTCCGCAATGTCTACTTCACCGGTATCGTGCGCGACAATCAGGGTCGCAAAATGTCGAAACAGCTGGGTAATTCACCCGATCCCCTGCTGCTCATCGAGAAATACGGCGCCGACGGCGTGAGAATGGGTATGTTGCTCAGCGCTCCGGCCGGCAATGACATCCTCTTCGACGAGTCGCTTTGCGAGCAGGGACGTAACTTCTGCAACAAGATTTGGAATGCCTTCCGCCTGGTCAAGGGATGGCAGGTGAGCGATGCCGACGCGCAGCCCACTACGGCCCGTCGTGCCATAGCCTGGTTCGAGGCGCTGCTCGACGAAACGTCGGCCGAAATGAAGGATCTCTACTCCAAGTATCGTCTTAACGAAGCCCTGATGCTCATCTTCCGCCTGTTCCGCGACGAGTTCTCAGGCTGGTATCTCGAGATGGTCAAGCCGGCATACGGCTCTCCCATCGATGCCGCCACGCTTCAGGCTACCTTGGGCTTCTTCGAGCAGCTCTTGCAACTGCTTCATCCCTTCATGCCCTTCATCACCGAAGAACTTTGGCAGCAGCTCAAGGAGCGCAACGAAGGCGAAAGCATCATGGTCAGCCTGCTCAACATCGCTCCTTCCACCCCGGAGGGGCGCCGACTGGTGGCTGAAATGGATACGGTGAAGAGCATCATCACCAACGTACGCAGCATTCGTGCTGAGAAGAATATTTCGCCCAAGAAGGCCATGCTGCTTGAAGTGAGCGGTGAGAATCCTTCGGCCGCTTACGACGAGGTGGTCATGAAGATGGCCAATGTAGAAACCATCTGCAGCGTATCGGCCAAGAGTGAAGGTGCCGCCAGTTTCATGGTGGGAACCACCGAGTACGCCGTGCCCCTGGGCGATTTGATTGACGTAACGGCCGAAATCGAGAAGGCCGAGGCCGAACTCAAGCACCTCGAAGGCTTCCTGGCCGGAGTGATGAAGAAGTTGCAGAACGAGAAATTCGTTGCCCACGCCCCCGAACAAGTCGTTGCATTGGAGAAAAAGAAGAAGAGCGACGCTGAAAGCAAGATAGCCACGTTGAAGGAAACCTTGGCAGCGTTGAAGAAATAGGCCATACTCCTGTCCGACCCCATCGGTCATTGGAAGCAGAACCGGAAAAGTCCCGGCGTTTCCAATGACCGATTTTTTATGGGTAGACCTTTCATGGGGTGGGGGTGGTGTTTCCCGTCAGGAAACCCCGTTTGGTTGGGTTGTAATGAATTTGTTTTCCGTCAGGAAAACTGTAGGGGCGCAAGGGCATACGCCCTGAAGTGCGGGAAGAATCCACCGCGTCGTCGGGGGATGCGGCAGTTGGATTGCGTGGTTCGCCCACGTGGAGGGCGTATGCGATACGCCCCTACATTTTGCGACTGATTGCGTGGGATGGAGCGGTTTTAATTTTCGGGCTCCGGGGTGATTTCGTTGGCGTTTTCCTTTTTCTTTTTGAGGGTGGCCTTGCGGGAGGCTTGTTGTTTGAGCTTGATTCGGA
>CALZOH010000068.1 GCA_945827465.1 uncultured Prevotellaceae bacterium | reverse complement strand
AAGCGTACTCCAGACGTGCGGCAAGGTTTTGCAACCTTGCAAAAGCATACTCCAGATGTGCGGCAAGGTTTTGCAACCTTGCAAAAGCATACTCCAGATGTGCGGCAAGGTTTTGCAACCTTGCAAAAGCATCGTCCAGCCGTGCGGCCGGACGATGGACTGTATAAAAACTTGAGGCATTTGACGCGTGATTGCCTCAAATGCCTCAAAATGTTAGGCCGAAAGATGCCTTAATCCGAATTTTGTTGGGCCTGTCGGGCCTCGTTGAACTTGGCCTTCATGGTGGGATTGTTGCGCGTAAGCTTCTTGATGGTTAAGGCCTCTGCTTTGTCGTTGGCCAGGCGCAGGTTGTTTTCTGAACCGAGCAGGGCCGCTTTAATCTTTTGCAGGTGGTCGATGCTCTTGTCGATTTCCTCAATGGCTTTGTTGAACTTCTCGCTGGCCAGGCGGTAGTTGTTGGCAAACCTCTCTTTGAACTCGAGTAGTTGGTTCTCGAAGTTGGTCACGTCGATCGACTGACTTTGGGCTATTTCCAACTGCTGCTTATATTCCAGACTCTTTCGCGACGTTTGCACCAAGAGGGAGATGATGGGCAGGAAGAACTGCGGACGGATGACGTACATCTTCTCATATTTGTAAGAGACGTCCACAATGCCGCTGTTGTAAAGTTCATTGTCGGGCTCGAGCAGCGAAACAAGTACGGCAAATTCGCATTTCTTCTCTCGGCGGTCGGCATCCAACTTCTTGAAAAAATCCTCGTTCTTATGCTTGGTGGCCGTTTCGTCGGCTTCGTTTTTCATCTCAAACATAATCGACACGTACTCCGTACCGCTGTCGGAGAAATCCCTGAAGATAAAGTCGCCCTTGCTGCCGCCCGAAGCGTCATTGTCCTTTTCAAAGTAAGCGTTGGGCAACATGGAGCGCATCATCTGATTGTAGAGCGTAGAGCAGTGAATCTCCAAAGTTTCGCCAATCATCTTGGTCGACATGCGCGTTTTCAGGTCTTTGTAGTAATCCACCTGCTCTTGTGCCGTCCTTAACTTCAACTCATATTGCTCCTTGAGCGTATTCTCGTTGATGGTAGCCTTCTGCAGATTCAGCTCCACCCGGGCTTTGAGTTGCTCAATCTCGGTGTTCTTGTTCTGAATGTATGCCTGCGCTTTCTGTTGTTCTTGCATGACGGCAATCTTCAACTTGTCGTTGCTCTCGTTGATGGACGCTTGCAGGGAGGCAATCTCGCGGTCTTTGGCCGCCAGGGCCAGTTGCAGTTCGGCCGCCTTCTGCTCTTCCGACGAATGGAGCCGGCTGCGCAGTTGCGCTATGGTCGATTCGAGTTTGCTCAACTCAATTTCTTTTTGGCTTAACTCGTGCTGATATTGTTTCTCGGCATTGGCAACAATCAGTTGCTCTTCGGCCTTATGGCGCTCGTGGAGTTCGGCGATGCGTCGGTCGACTTCGGCATGAAATTCGGCATTCTTCACTTGGTTGACAATAGAAGCATATTCCGTTTCGTCAACCGTAAAAGCCTTGTGGCAATTGGGGCAAATGAGTTCTTTCATCTTAATGGAATAACGGTGAGGTGGGGGAGATGCTTACTTACGAAGCGACGACAGAGCAATCGGGAACGTAAAATAAGTGTCGGGGAAGGGCTCGTTGGCCAACGTAAAGTGCCACCATTCGCAATCGTAGGCTTTGAAGCCGTGAGCCAACATGGCTTTCTGCAAAATCATGCGGTTGTCGTATTGCTCCTGGTTAATGGGCTGATAAGCTCCCACGGGCTGACCGGGCTGAACGTCGGGATGGGAAGCCAGGCCGAAGTAGTCGTAGGTGCAACCCATGTCGACTTCCTTTTCCTTCGCCATGTCAAACAGCGTAAGGTCGACCGTACTGCCGCGCGTATGGCCCGACTTCTCGGCAATGTATTCTTGCGGAACCAGGATGGATTTATCCAATTCGGGATAAAAATACGGCTTCATGAGCGTGTCGCCCATGTTTTGGGCCCACTCCATAAAGTAGTCTACCGCTTTTTGCGGACGGTAAGCATCGAATATCTTTAATCGGTAACCTTGCGCCATGAGTTCGTCGCTCACTTTCTTCAACGAGTCGGCAGCCTCACGGGTCAGGATGGCCAGTGGCTCTTCGTAGCCGGGAATGCGGCGCCCGATGAAGTTGTAGGTGCTGTAGTAGCGGATTTCAAGAATGGCGTCGGGAACAACATCCGTCAGCAAAACAAATTGGGAGGCGTCTTCCTCCGGACTGACTTTCAAGTTGTCGTCATTGTCGTTGCACGACGCAAAGGACAGCATGACAACCAGCGCCATGAACGAGCGGAATAAATATTTTTTGGATCTTTTCATATCGCAGGGTGATGGATGAGATGTTATAACGATTTAGTGAATTGTATTTAGCGGAGCAAAGTTAACCAAAATATTGATGCAAATCCTCGCAGAGCAGAACTAATGAAAAATGCTTCGAGCTAAGTTCCGTAGTAATCGAAAACTCGCTCGAAGCATTTTCAATGGGTTTGTAGAATTGATGTTGAATATCTATAAGCCGTGAGGAGAAAAAATGTTGCCCATCTGGTTATCACAACGTATGGGCAACTTACTATTCAAAACACAGCTATGAACTTCTATTCGTATCGAATGGCCTCGATAGGATCTAAGTTAGCGGCTTTCTGAGCAGGGAAGTAACCGAATCCTACACCAATGATGGTGCAGACAAGGAAACTTACCAACACGCTCCAGAGCGGTATGCTTGTTGGCAGGCCAACAGACTGACAAGCCAACGTACCGAGGTAGCCTACAAAGATTCCGAGAACGCCACCCGTAATACTGATCATGATGGATTCGATGAGGAACTGGTTGCTGATGTCGAGGCCGGTTGCCCCTACCGACATGCGCAAGCCAATCTCACGAGTTCGTTCCGTGACGCTTACCAGCATGATGTTCATGATACCGATGCCGGCAACCAACAACGAGAAGGCGGCAGCTACTACCAGAATGATGGTAATGGTATCCATCGTGCTCGACATGGTCTTCATCATCTCTTCTTGCGAGCGGATGGTGAAGTCGTCATCTTGATCAGCTGAGAGTTTATGGTTGGTGCGTAATATTTGCGTGAGTTCGTTAATGGCGTTGTCTGTCATTTCCTCGGTCAGAGCAGAGCAGTTGATGGAGGAAAGATAGGTCTGCGCCAAAACTCTTTTCATCACGGTGGTGTAAGGAGCAATCATCAAGTTGTCTTGATCCATTCCGAAAGCGTTGTAACCTTTCGATTTCAATACTCCTATAATGCGCAGCGGTATGCTCTTGAATCGGATGACGCGCCCCACCGGGTCTTGTCCTTCTCCAAAGAGCTCGTTCACCACGGTCTTGCCGACCAAGCATACTTTGGCGCTCTTCTTCACATCTTCTTCCGTAAAGCATTCGCCGTCTTGTATCGTCCATTGTCTGATATCAAGAACCTCGGGCGTTTCGCCGTAGAGAGAGGTGAGCGTATTCTTGGCTCCGAAGATGGCCTGACCTGAAGCGCTAACTTCGGGGCTGACGTGTGAGATATAATTCTTTTCGGCATTGATTTTCTCGTAATCGGTCACTTTCAGCGTTTGCATGGCGCTCGGGTCTTGCCTTACGCCACCGCGCATATCGGCACCGGGACGAATCATGATGATGTTGGTTCCCATCTGCGAGATGTTCTTCCTGACGCTTTCCTTTGAACCTTGACCGATAGCCATCATAATAATCACGGCAGCCACTCCGATGATGATACCCAACATCGAAAGGAACGAGCGGAACTTGTTGCTCGCAATGGCTTTGATGGCTATTTTTATCAGGTTAAGAAAATTCATACTTTAATAATTCTCTCTGATGGTTTAATCGTCTGCCGGTTTAGGAAGGTTTTGCAACGCTTCTTCAGCCGATAAGATATTTGTATTGACTTCGTCGCTGCGGATCTTACCGTCGCGAAGCATGATGTTGCGGCTACTGTAGTGGGCAATCTCCGGATTGTGGGTAACGAAGATGATGGTACGTCCCTCGGAATAGAGCTTTTGGAAGAGCACCAACATTTCAAATGATGTGCGTGTGTCGAGATTTCCCGTAGCTTCGTCGGCAAGAATCACTGCTGGGTCGTTGACCAATGCTCGGGCAATGGCAACGCGCTGCATCTGACCTCCCGACATCTGATTACTCTTGTGGAGCAACCTGTCGCCCAGTCCTACGGCTTCGAGCGCATGAACAGCGGCTTCATGGCGTTGGCGGGCATTGTATTTGGTATTGTACATCAGCGGCAGTTCTACGTTTTCAACGGCAGTGGTCTTGGGCAACAGATTGTAGTTCTGAAACACAAAGCCTATCTTTTGATTGCGCAGGCGAGCGCGCTGACGTTTGCTCATGGTTTTTACAGAAACACCATCCAGATAATATTCACCACTTGTCGGCGTGTCCAAGCATCCCAATTGATTCAACAGGGTGGACTTTCCCGAACCGGAGGTTCCCATAATGGTGACAAACTCTCCCTCATAGATCTTGAAACTCACGCCGCGCAAGGCATGCACCGTTTCTTCACCAACAATGAAGTTGCGACGGACGTTGTTGAGTTCAATGACTATTTTTCTATTCTCTGTTGACATTCTGCTATGAATATAACGGGATGTTTGTACTTATATTGTGTGTGGCGTGAGTTTATTTATTCGTTTTGTTTCCTGTTGATGAACCAGACGAATTTGTTTTCTTGTTACCTCTCGGACGGGGCATGAACGGATTGGTGTTGGCTGTATTCTCTTCTTCCGGTGCCGATACGGAGATTTCTGTAATCATTTCCTGTCCGGCCTTGATACCCGAAACGATTTCGGTTACGTTGCCATTGGTGATGCCAATGTTTACGGGGATTGCTTTGAAGTTTTGGCCTTCGCGTACCCAAATCTTGTTCTTGCCGTCGCAGTCAATGATTTCTTCACCTTCTGTCAACAAGTTCTTGTTGGGCGTGAATCGAAGAGCTTTGGCCGGAATGGTCAGCACTTGATTGCGCTCGAGGGTGAATATCGTTACGTTCGCCGTCAGTCCCGGTTTGAGTTTCAAGTCTTGATTGGGAGCCGAGATAACTACTTCGTAAGTAACTACGTTGCTCTCGGTCGTTGCTTCCTGACGCACTTGTGTAACTTCTCCATTGAAAATGTCATCGGGAAAAGCATCGACTGTGAAGGTGACTCTTTGTCCTTCCTTTACTTCGCCTATGTCAGCTTCATCCACGTCGGCAATCACACGCATATTGGTCAAGTCTTGTGCAATGATGAAAAGGGTAGGAGTAGTCATTGCTGATGCCACCGTCTGTCCCTCTTCAACTTCCTTGCTCAATACTACGCCATCGATGGGGGCTGTAATCGTTGCATATCCCAAGTTTGTATGGGCTTTTTGTACGCTTTGTTGCTGAACTCTTACTTGTGCTTGAGCCTGCTCGTAGGTCAGACGTGCATTTTCAAAGTCGTTGGCACTCACCAGTCCCTTATCGAAAAGGGCTTTATAGCGTTCGTAATTTGATTTCTGATAATTCAGGTTGCTTTGGGCGTTTTGCAGGTTGCTTTGGGCACTGACCAATTCGCTTTGCAGATTGGTTCTGTCTAATTCAGCAATTACTTGTCCTTTTGTGACGATGCTGTTGTAGTCAACATAGATCTTGCTGATGATACCCGAAACCTGTGTACCAACTTCCACTTTTGTAACCGGTTCAATGGTTCCGGTTGCTGTGATGCTGGTAGAAATATTTTGCACTTCGGCTTTGGAAGTTGCATAATATGTGGTTGCTTTCTTGCTACACGATGACAGAGTCAAAATAACCATCGTGAATAATGCAAGTAGGAATGTCTTGGTTCTCATATTGGGTATCGATTGTCTTTCTTTGAGTTGGTAGATGAATTTATAGTCTCATACGTTCGCCCTGATAAAATCTGAGCATAGCAAGATTGTAGAGAGCGGTATATTTGCTTTGGAGTTTCTGACCTTCGGCCTGCAGAAGGTTGTTCTTTCCGGTGGTCAGTTCTATGATGTTCTTCAGACCCAGTCTGAATTGTTCGCTTACCAGGTTATAGCTTTCTTTCATGCTGGCTACATTGGTGGTTGCTGAAATATATTGCTGTTGTGCGGTATTTGCGTTGAGCCAGCAAGTTTCGATGTTACTATATAATTGCTTTTTCGTGTTTTCTAACTCGAGCTCGCTGTTGCGGATGGATAATTCGGCTTTTTGTACAGCTGTTTTGGTTTGATTCTGGTTGAAAATAGGTACTGAAAGCGAAAGTCCGATGGTGTTACTTAAATTGTTCTTGATTTGACTGAAGAAGTTCGTATTGACACCGCTTGAATTGTTGGTACCGATACCGGCATTGGCCGAAATAGTTGGATAATAAGCGGCTTTGGCAATCGATTTGTCTATTTTGGCAGATTCGATATTGAGTTTGCCGCTTTCAATCTCCGGGCGTTGGTTTAAAGCTGCGTCGTAGACACTGCTCTTGCTGGGAAGCACTATTAATACATCTTCGTCGGTGACGGTAGGGATGGCTACTTCAAAAGGAGTGTCGCCGTGAATTTCCAACAACTGGCGTAATTGCAATTTATAATTCTCGAGTTGTGATTTGGCACTGACCAATGAGTATTGGTCTTGCGTGAGTTGTGCTTCCAACTGGATGACGTCCACTTTGGCCAAATCGCCAACTTTCAAACGTTCCTTGGCCCGCTCAACTTGCAGTTCAGCCAACTTTACGTTGGAACTGTCTATTTTGACTGCTTCGTTCTCGTAAAGTATCTGAATATATAGTTGTGCAATTTGTTCTTGTATGCTGTTGGCTGTTTGCTCTGTTTGCAGGTCGGCTATGCGCTGAGAGTATTTGCTCTTTTCGATGTTCTTCCCGATTCTTCCACCATTCCATACGGTCCAGTTTCCACTCAAAGAGTAGCTGCCATTATAACTGACTTCGCTTTTCGAGGTCGACATAGTTCCGTTGGTAAGATTAATCGTTTGTTGGCTGTAGGGACGCCATGCTACATTTTGATTTGAACCCAGAGAAACACCCGGCAAACGTTGCCCTTTTGATGCAATTACATCTTGTTCGGCACTCTCGCTGGCAATTTTGTTCTTCTTGACTTGGATGTTGTTGGCCAAGGCATAATCCAAACATTCTTGTAGCGTCCAAACTTTTTGTGCCATTGCCGGGAAATTGCAAGCGGACAAAAATATCAAGGCCGACAGAAAGATGATTCTCATTGATGCTACTCTTGTGATATTATAAATCTCTATATATAATGGTATGTAAACGTGTGTCCTTGTGGGCACTGCTATACCGGTTTTTTTTGAACCGTTTGTAAGATTGAAATTGTTTTGAAAGGTTTATCGGGCCGTTTGTTATTAAATGCTAAATCGATCTTGCGCCTTGAGCGTGTGAATATTTAAACCCAAAAATGCTTGATGAGAACGCATTACTCATCAAGCATTTTGGGTAGTTTTCCGTTGCGATGGAATGGGAGTTGTTATCTCGCATTTTGTTCGCAAAATTCGCGGATGCAAGTAATCATCCAGCTCAATTTCTCCTGCGTCATGCCGGGATAAACTCCTATCCAGAAGGTTTGACGCATGGCTCGATCGGTTTCTTTGAGCGTTCCGACTTGACGATAGTAGGATGTGTCGTCTCTGAATTCGTCGAAGCAAGGATGTTTCAAAAAGTTTCCTGCAAACAGGTTACGTGTTTGTATGCGCTTGCTTTCCAAATATCCCGTGAGTTCGTTACGCGTGAATGGTGCATCGTCTTTTACGGTGATGAGGAAACCGAACCAGGAAGGATTGGAGTTAGGTGTCGGCTCTGGCAGAATGATGCCGGGCGTACCTTTCAGACCTTCATAAAGGGTGGCGTAGTTCTTTCTGCGAGCTTCAACAATATTGTCGAGCTTTTCTAACTGTGCACATCCGATGGCTGCCTGCATGTCAGTGGCTTTCAGATTGAATCCGAAATGCGAATAAACATATTTGTGATCATAACCTTCTGGCAACTGGCCGAATTTTCCTGTAAAACGGCAACCGCATGTATTGTCAACGCCGCCCAAGCACCAGCAATCGCGTCCCCAGTCGCGGAATGAACGCACAATTCTGAAAAGTAAATCGTTGTTTGTATAGACTGCTCCGCCTTCGCCCATGGTCATGTGGTGAGGAGGATAGAACGAACTGGTTCCGATGTCTCCCCAAGTTCCGGTCTTGCGTGTTTCGCCGTCAATGGTGTATTCTGAACCGAGGGCGTCGCAATTGTCCTCAATCAACCACAATTGATGCTGCCGGCAGAATGTCAGTACGGCCTCCAAGTTGAAAGGATTTCCCAATGAATGGGCAATCATGACTGCCTTGGTCTTTTCGGGATGATAGGCCGATTCAAGTAGCGAAGCATTGATGTTGAAACCGGGAGCTTCCACGTCAACAAATACGGGAATGGCTCCATATTGTATAATAGGAGTAATGGTAGTGGGGAATCCGCATGCTACCGTAATGATTTCATCTCCACGTTTAACGCGTCTATCACCCAAGAGCGATGAAGTGAGGGTTGTAAACGCCAATAAGTTGGCCGATGAACCGGAATTGGTCAGCGCGCAATGTGATACACCCAGCCATTCGGCAAAGCGACGTTCAAAGCGAGTGGCCCACGGACCGGCTGTCAACCAAAAGTCGAGAGATGAATCAACCAGGTTCACCATTTCTTTTTCGTCAAAATAGCGTCCACCGTAGTTTACCGGTGTCTTTCCTGCTTCAAATTCCTTCTTTTGGCCGTGAACTTCCTGATAATATTCGCGCGTCAGCTGAAGGATTTGCTCTTTTAAGGCGTCTTTCTTACTCATTGTTGTATGTACGTATATATTATATAATAGGTATAGGATGAGAATGGATGTTATCGCAATTAGGTAGCTGCCATTCAGCGTGCAAAGATACGATTATTTTGATTTCATCAAGTGTTTGGCTACTTATTCCTTGATTCTCTTTTCTACTATTGGACCATTCTGTTATCGCATTTGGTGTATTGTGCGCTTCACCCAGACGATACTCTTTTTCAATGAACGATTAGGTTCTTTACATCTTCGATCGTAATAGTACAAAGCATCTTCGTCGTTAATGAACTGATAGAGGCAAGTCGCATTGCTTGATTTTCCAAAGTTTTCTCAAATAGATTCCTTACAAAACGTGCATTACCGAAGTTCTTGTCTTGATGGTTGACTGCTGTTTTCAGAATGTTGGAAATAACCATTTCTGCATCCAAATCTATCGCGTATTGATGCCTTTCAAGGTTGCGTTTATAAATGGCCAAGAGTTCTTCAGCGTTATAGTCAGGAAAGTTGATATACCTATTGAAACGAGATTGAAGACCGGGATTGGATGCTATAAAAGTTTGCATCTCTTGTCCGTATCCGGCCAAGATCACAATAAGACGATTCCTTTCATCCTCCATTCTTTTTAGAAGTGTTGAGATCGCTTCAAGTCCGTAGTCATTACTGCTTCCTGTGACCAATGAATATGCTTCGTCAATGAACAATACACCATCAAGGGCTGAATCAATGATCTTATTTGTTTTCACGGCAGTCTGACCGATATATTCACCTACAAGTCCTGAACGATCAGTTTCTACCAAATGTCCTTTTCTGATAACACCAAGTTCACGATAGATATTGGCAATAATTCGGGCCACGGTGGTTTTTCCTGTCCCGGGATTCCCTGTAAATACGCAATGATATGATATGTCACTAACCGGAAGACCTTGTTCCTTACGAATATTCATGATCTTGATGAAATTCGTTAATTTCTCAACTTCTACTTTGACAGAAGTGAGACCGATTAAGTTGTTTAATTCATTTTGATAAGTATCTTCATGTTCCTCATCAAAATGATTGTCGGCTTGTTCTTTTTCTCTATGATTCCATAATTGCTCTAATTCATTCATAGAATGACAAAGTAAAGTTCTCGGATGATTGCCATCTGCCAAGCCAAGAACTCCGATTTTCTCCAGTTGATCCATTATCCTACAAGTTCTATTGTATCCGATAATGAATCTACGCTGTATAAATGACGTAGAAGTTTGTTGGGTCTCAATAATCGCTTGTGCAACTTCTCTTAAAATGGGGTCTGTATCTGTCATCTTATCTGAATGTTTAGGATGTTTGGGTGTTCCGGTTTTTAATGATGAGGACTTACCATCTGTACGTTAGTATATATGAGTTGCAAATTTATATAAAACCCGTGAGAATGACGATTTCTGAATGGTCTTACTTCTTCCTTGTGAAAAAAGAAGTATTTTTACGGTTGTATTTTACTTCTCAATATGTTGAAAAGGATTTTGTTCTCCGCTGTGTGGCTGCTGATGTTGGTGTTTGTTTTTCATCAGCAGGCTGTTGCACAAGTCTTGAATTTCAATGACGATGATTTCCTGTCGATGGTGAAAGGTGATGATGAAGTTTCTCCCTTGGCCGATTCCCTATTTACCCGATATGTTTTGTCTTTGCAGCGTGTTTCTGAGCGAAATCAGATCAGCGCCGTTCGTCAATTGATGAGTTGTGCTTCGCGTTATCCGGCTTATTATGAGCAATGGATGCGGTTGTGTCATCGTCGTTTGTACGAAGAGATTGATACCCTGTGTTACGATGCCATATACTTGAAAATTTTGCGTCGTGCTTTGGTCGATTCATTGCTCACGGAAGTTTCTAAAGAGCGTTGTCGGTATTATGAACGGTTGCTGCAGCAGCATGCGCCGGGTTCGACGCTTCGAGATTTTGTGGTGAATCTCCGTGAGGGTGGGGAAGCGCGTTTGCACCGATTGTTGGAGCGTAAACCTGCGGTATTGTTCTTTTTCGATCCGTCATGTATTCGTTGTCAATTATTGATGAGTCGCCTGCGTCGCGAAAAGACATTGTTGCGTGCTGTGAACGAAGGTGAAGTGCTGATGTTTGCCGTTTGTGTGAGCGAAGATTTCCCTTTTTGGGAAACTATTAAGAATGATTTCCCCTCGTCGTGGCGCGTGGCACTTCTTTCAGAATCCGAACATCGGTCGGGTGCGAATGCGTATATTTTCGATCGTTTCCCTATGCTGTTGTTGGTGGATGCCAAACAACGCGTGTTGTTGAAGAATCCTACACTATATGAACTCATGCAGCGTCTTAATAGGTCAAAATGATGCTTTTTGATAAGAGAAATAAGGCATTCTATTCAAAAGTTTGTATATTTGCATGACTATTATAGCAATCTTTGTAAGGAAATTAATGATTTAAATAAGAATAAAAATGAAGAGAATTGTATTGTTCCTCGCTGTGTTTGCATTGATTTTTGGCACAGCTGCTGCAGAGAAGAAAGCTTCTGCAACCAAACCGTCACCCGGTGTTAAAGTGGTGACTTTGCCTGAGAATACCAAGAATGAAGATATCTTGAATGCTATCAAGAAACCCTATAAAGGTACGGTTGTCGTGATTGATTTTTGGGCAACTTGGTGTGGTCCGTGTATGGCTGCCATGAAGTCGATTGATCCTATCAAAGAAAAGTATCTGAAGGACAAGAAAAAGGTATCATTTGTTTACGTAACCGGTGAAACCTCCCCGTTGGCTGATTTCAATAAAGCCATTCCTTCTATCAAGGGTTACCACTATCGTTTGAGCAATGCCCAGTTCAAGGCTTTGATGAGCAGCTTGGGTATTCGTGGTATTCCTTCTTATATGATTGTCAACAAAGATGGTAGCAAAGCTTATGACAACATTGCCCAGGGTGGTTATCCGGGCGATGATATCATCATCGCAGAAGTTGACAAGGCTTTGGCTAAGTAAGTAGATTTTCTTCGTGAAATAGTTAGAGTCATCCATAAAAGAGAATTGCACAGCCTTTCTGTGCAATTCTCTTTTGTCTTTCATCCATCATTCGTTTTTGTAGTATGAAAAGAGTCTTGTTTCGTAAGTTCTTCTTGTTCCTGCTGTTTGCTCTGCTTATAGGATGTCCGGTGCAGTTGCGTGCCGATGAAGTTCGTTCTCGTATCGAGCAGTTGAAGGGAATATCATCGATTGAAGCCCTCGAAAATTCAAAGGGCTTTGCTGAAAAATATGTAGTGCGTCTTCGTCAACCTCTCGATCATCAACATCCTGAGAAGGGAGCATTTGACCAGCGCGTGATCGTGCTTCATCGTTCAACCGATCGCCCCACGGTAATCGTTACTGAGGGCTACACAGCTTCTTATGCACTCTCGCCCAGATACACTGAAGAATTATCGGAAATGTGGAATACCAATATCATCTTTGTGGAGCATCGCTTCTTTGACGAGTCTACGCCAACACCCTGTGATTGGCAATACATGACCGATCGTCAAGCTATGGCCGACCTCCACCAAGTGGTAACCCTTTTTAAGTCCATATATTCTAAAAAGTGGATCAGTACCGGCGTCAGTAAGGGAGGACAAACCTGTATGGAGTTTCGTTCTTTCTATCCGGAAGACGTGGATGTGTCAGTTCCTTATGTCGGTCCCTTATGTTTTGGCGTCGAAGACGGTCGTCACGAGCCCTTCCTGCGTCGTGTGGGTACCGACAAAGAGCGTCAGCGTATTCAAGAATTCCAAATGGAAGCACTCAAACGCAAGCAAAAGCTCTTGCCGGAGTTTGAAGCCTTTTGTTTGAAGAATCATTTGCGTTTCAATATACCCATGCGCGATATTTATGATTACTGTGTATTGGAGTACAGCTTTGCATTTTGGCAGTGGGGACGTTCCGAAACGCGCATACCGCCTGTTACAGCTTCCGATGCCGACATCTTGGGTGAACTGTTGGCCGTATCATCGCCCGATTATTTCATGCCTGCCAAGAGTTTTACTCCTTTCTTCTATCAGGCAGCATACGAATTAGGCTATTACGGTTACGACATGAAACCCTTTAAAAAACTCATGTCGATAAAGTCTACACGCAATTATCTGCGTCGTGTCATGTTGCCCGATTCGCTGCGTCATGTGAAGTACCACAAGAAACTTTCACGTAGCGTGAAGCGTTATCTCACCAAGAATGATCCCCAAATGCTGATTGTTTATGGCGAGATTGATCCTTGGACGGCAGCCGGTGTTACTTGGTTGCGTAACAAGAAAAACATGCGCGTGTTTGTTCAGCCTCGCGGTTCGCACACTGCGCGCATTGGCAATATGCCCGATGATATGCGCCGTGAAATAGTGGATATTCTCACGCGTTGGTTGGGTGAAGCGCCTGTTAAGTAATGCTTGTCAAGGTGTAGAAAGTATATTCGCAACATTGTAATGGAAATAACTTGGGAAGAGAAGATCATTCATCCCAAGTTATTTTGCTTTTGTTTAGGTGTATAAATCTTATTGTATGATGATAGATGGCATTTGTTCCGTCAGCAATATTTTCATCGCAATTGAGATGAACGGTCTTCCATGGTGCGCGAAGTCCTATCACGATTGCCGAAGCCTCAGTGTCGGAGGGACAATTTCGTTTCGGCAAATGCGATGAGCGTTTGCGCAAAGGACAATATCGCTTCGGCGATTGCCGACGCCACTTTGTCGGAGGGACAATTTCATTTCGGCAAATGCGATGACGGTTTGCGCAAGGGACAATATCGCTTCGGCAGTTGCCGACGCCACTTTGTCGGAGGGACAATCTCATTTCGGCAAATGCGGAGGCCGTTTGCGCAAGGTGATCTACCTCCATCGCGGTCGCGATAGCCGTTTTGCGCAAAAAACAGTCCTCATTTCGCAGGTGGAAGATGCATTTTGCTCGAATTTCAAACCATGGTACTCCATCGCGAAAGTACCCTTGACGCCCGGCAGATGATGGTTTCCCATTTGCGAGCTCATCTTTGATAGTGAAATAATTGCGCAAACCATGATGTGAGAATATAGTTGTTTCTGTGTCATAGGAAAACCGTAGGGGCGTATCGCATACGCCCCTGTCTCTTATACACATCTGACGCTGCCGACGATATGCAGTGTGT
>CALZOH010000067.1 GCA_945827465.1 uncultured Prevotellaceae bacterium | reverse complement strand
CTGAGGTTAATATAATAAAGGAAATGGTCTTGACACAGTTCAACTTACACTACCTCAATACCCTTTTGTACACGTGCAAAAACCCCTTGAAGTAACTTCAATACCTTTTTGTACACATCCAAAACCCCCATGAACTAACTTCAAGGCCTTTTTGCACACGTGCAAAACCTCCATGTAAACGTTCAAGGACCTTTTGTACACGTGCAAAACCGCCATGCAAACGTTCAATGCCCTTTTGTTCACGACGCAAAACCGTCATGCAAACGTTCAAGGACCTTTTGTTCCTTGTGTAAAACCGCCCTGCAAATGTTCAAAGACCGATTGTTCCTTGTGTAAAACCTCCATGCAAATGTTCCATGCCTTATTGTTCACGATGCAAAACAGTAAAGCCAGAACGGGAATCTATAATTAATAGCCACTATCATTATCATGCTAATGGTCTATTGAGATGATCTTTATTAGCCTTATAACAATCCTTACTGATTTTCTACAGCCCCGAAATCAAGGCATCGAACAATCCACCATTCAATGTATATCGTTTGTTGTGACTCCTCGCTCACGTGAGGGCGTATGCGATACGCCCCTACTTAATTTACCGTTTATTCGTTGGGATGTGGTGATGGATGGCGCATTTAATTTTGTGATGTATTCCTTTGCGTATCTTGATATTGCTTACTGCACTGTCAGTTTGATGTTAAATAAATATTTAAAGTATAATATGATGTTAATTTTTCGGGGGGGGGGTAATTTGAATAGTTACAAATTTGGTCACGTCGTATATTATAATTAAGTAAATTTGCCACGAGAATTGATGTAATAAATGATGAAAGGATACCTCTCAAGGACCGTTCATAGGTGGCAAATACGTATCTGTTTTTGGATGTTGATACTATTTTCATGCGTACTGAGTCAAGTCTCGGCGCAGAAGGTAGCCATTAAAAACAATTTCCTTTACGATGCCGCACTCACTCCCAATTTGGGGGTCGAAGTGTTGTTGTCTCCTCGTTGGACTGCGGGTTTGAACGCCGGTTACCTTCCGTGGCCGAGCAATGACCGCCATGAGCGCAAGTGGAAGCATTTCCTCTTTGCACCCGAGGCGCGTTATTGGTTGTGTTCTGCCTTCAGTCGTGACTTCGTTGGGGTAAATGCTGTTTACAGTCATTACAATGTCGGTAACGTGCATTTCCCGTTCGGCTTGTATCCTTCAGTTCGCACTCACCGTCGTCAGGGTGACCTGGTGGCTGTGGGTGCTTTCTATGGTTATTCCTGGATACTCAGTCCGCATTGGAGCATTGAAGCCGAGGGCGGATTGGATGTCGGCTATACTTGGTTCAAGAATTATGATTGTGCCCATTGCGGCACCTATTACGGTCGTGACCGCAAGCCCTTCGTGATGCCGAAGATAGGGCTGAACATTGTGTATAACATTAAATGAGGCGGCTATGAAGTTGGTAAAAGGATTGATTCGGATGTGTTTGATAGGATTGCCTCTCGTTGCCTCGGCGCAGCAGGAACTACGCACCTTCTCTTATCGCGACTCATTGGTGGTGGAATATCCTCTGCCCTTAGTGCGTCCGGCTTCCGATTATGCTACGGTGTCCACGCCGTTGCTCTGCGGTCATGGCGATACCCTTCGACTTGAACCGGTGACGGTGCGTGGCGCACGCAACGCCCGTTTGCTCCATCGCGACTACGTGTTGAACCGTAAAGGTGACGAGCCTCCTTATCTCGCAGCAGCTACGATGCCTGCCGAAGTGAGTCGTCGCCTCTGCCTTTCGCTCGACGAATATCCTTGGTTGCGCCAGGGCGACTTGCAGTTGCAGGTGGTGCACGAAGAGGAAGGCTGCTGTTCGGTGAAGACCTTGCACACGGTCAGCTACCCCTCGTTTGCTTACCAACTGCCGTTCCATCCTGAAGTGAAGGCTGTGGCCGATCGTCATGGCCGTGCCGCCGAACTGGAAATATCCAACCCGGTGTTGGCTCATATCTCCTCTTATCGTCCTTATGATGATACCCGCATCCTTCGTCGTGAGAAGGGCATGCTCTACGTACACTTCCCCCTTGACAAGGTGGACATTCGTCGCGACTATCGTCAGAATGCCGACGTGCTCGACCGCATTGTGCAGTTGACGCGTGAGGTGCTGGCCGATACCACCAACGTCATCTGTAAGATTCAGATTATTGGCTTGGCGTCGGTCGAAGGTCCCGTAAAACGCAACCAATGGTTGTCGGAACAGCGTGCCGAGGCGCTCCGCCGCTATGTGCAGGAGCGCGTATCGTTGCCCGACAGTCTTTTTGAACTCTCGGCAGGCGGTGAGGCTTGGACCGAACTGCGTGACCAGGTAGAGGAACAAGCCTTTGAAGGCAGTGAGGAGATTTTGCGCATCATCAGAGAAGAATCCGATGTTGACCGTCGCGAACGTCTCATGAAGCGTCATAACGGCGGTAAGACCTATCGTTATCTCTTGCAAAACGTCTTGCTCGACCAGCGCAACTCGGGTTACCTGCGCATTTATTATGACTACGTGCCCGACGAAGCAGCTGCTGCCATCAATCGGGCGTCGGAGTTGCTCCGTCAGGAACGCTACAGCGAGGCGCTTGACCTCTTGCAACCCTATCGGGAGGATGAACGGGCACAGAACGCCCTTGGCGTGGCCCTCTATCAGACCGGACACGAAGAGGAGGCGATCGCCTGTTTCCGTCGGGCGGCTGCAGCCGGTAATGAACAGGCCCGAAAGAATCTCTTGCAACTCAGAAAAGAATAACCGATTCAGCGGTGTGTTGCCCTAACGTGATATAGAATGAAAATGAGTCAGATTAAAAAGTGCTTTGTCGATGCCACCCTCGGAATGGGCGTGCTCACGTTGGCCGCCTGTTCGATCGATGTGGAGCCCGTGACGCGTATGCCCGAGGCCGAAGGCGCAGCCGAGGCACAGCTGGCTTTGGCGCTCGGCAAGAGCGTGTCGGTGAGTTCACGTATGAGCGATGCCGTGGTGCAGGAAGGGCAGCCCTTCCGTGGAATAGAGAACATCCACATCCTTCCCTTCTCGGTTGATAATATCACCGCTTCAACCGCTCCTTCGGGTGAGTATTTGGAGCCCTACCTGTTGCTGTGCCCCGACAATACCCCGGTGGGTAACACGTTGCCGTCTATGACGGGAAAGAATACGGCCCTATATAATAAGATGTATGTTCCTTCGGGCACCCGACGCTTGCTGTTTTATGGCGTAGCTACTTCCAATGCTATTTCCAACGGCAATGCCTATCTTCACGAGGTGGGCTGTTTGCGTGAATCGGGTTTTGCCTCGTTCGACGGATTGGACAAGGTGGAGTTTTCCTTGCAATCAATCTATACCGACGACACTGGCCAACCACATGCGAAGGGCAAGGCTTTGGCAGGTTTGCTGACGGACGTGGTGAATACTACGGTAACGATTAATGCCGACGTGGTAGCTTGGAAGGATTATACCCAGGTATCCGAGATCCAGGAGTTGTGGACGCAGATCACCAAGAACATTGCCGGTTCGTCCAACTCTGTGCGTGCTCTTTTGCAAGACCTTTATGTGAATCTCAACACCAACTTCTCGGGTGACGAGATGGCCAAGGCCATTATGGAAAAGGTAGAGACGTATGCCGAGGTGAAGGACGGAGGGCAAACGCTCAATCTCTTGTCCGACTACCAAAACTATCCCGACGTGATTGGCTTGCCCGACGGGGTGGCGTGCATGGAGTGGGAAGACAGCAGCGAAGGTTCCGGTTCGGGAGAGTTCGTTCCTTACTTCGATCCGAAGACCGACGGCATCAACTTCCCTTATGCCATTCCTTCGTTGGCCGCCTATGCCTATCCCCCGAGCTTGTACTACTTCGTGAATACCGACATCAAAGTGTCGAATGAGGAAATGCAGACATACTATACCGACGACAATAGTTGGGACAATATACTCAGCCGATATGACGACGGCACGAGCGTGACGAGCAGTGCCAAGTCGTTGGCCATGGTGCAGCCCGTGCAATATGCCGTGGGACGGTTGGACGTGGGCGTGAAGTGCAACGCCGCCCAACTCTCGGCTTACGATGCTTCACTGGTGGATGTGCCTGCGGCAGGATTCCCCTTGACCGGCGTGTTCTTCTCCAAACAGAAGAATCTGGACTGGCAATTCCTTCCCAAGAACAATGCGTCGGAATATGTGGTTTTCGACAATCAATTCACCAACATCAGCGTAACGACGACCGCTCCCGTTGTCTACACCCATACTTTGGCTGTTGAGACGGATGCCGGTCAGGAAGTGACCGTAGCCATCGAGTTAGAGAACAACACCGGACGTGCCTTTCTGGGCTTTAATGGACAAATGGTGTATGCCGGTAGTCGCTTCTACTTGGTGGGAACGCTCCAACCGGAAACAGGTGAGAAGGTCATCGAGCAAGACCATCTGACGACGGCCAACCTCGTCATCACTTCTCTGCGCAATGCTTACAACGTCATTCCCGACTTGCGTGCGCCTCATCTCGAGATGGGTATTACCCAGGTGAGTGATTGGAACTCGGCCGGTTCGGGTACTTTGCCTTTAGAATAATCAACAAACATATATAGTAATAAATTTATAACGATTTAGATGATGAAAATGAAAAATCTAACAAAGTTGGCCTACCTGGGAGCGATAGCTTTCGTAGGCATTGGTTTCACAGCTTGTTCTTCGGATGATGACGCCGTTGAGAACAACCCTTCCTTTGATGGCAAAGCCGTAAAAACGCAGTTTGCCATAAATATTCCACGTGCAGCAACACCTTCTTCGCGTATGTCTGCTGAAAATACTCAGAACAATAATAGCAATTTCTTGGGTATGGAGAAGATCCATCTATTGTCTTTTGCGGAGCAACCTGGGGCAAATACCTCATATTCCTCTGATATTAAATTAGCTGATATTAATAACGGGATTACCACTACCACATCTTCAAAAATTTACTCGGATGTGAATGTTCCTGTAGGTACTTCTCATTTCTTGTTCTATGCTGTTGCTCCCCAGGGTGAAAATGTAAATGACAAATTCTCAAAAGGTGTATTGGATGCAACAATTGGTGCTTCTACCGATGCTATCAACTTTAAGCTGCAACAAATCGCCACTTCCATAGAAAATGAGGAGAAAACACAATTGTTGAGTGTTTTGAATGCAGTAGCAGCAGTGTCGAATTGGTCTAGTCAGTCTTCTGATACCGGCCTCGGTAAGCTTTATGCAAGCTTTAAAAACTTAAAGGCCGGTTCTGCCAACAGCATCAAGGCAGCTTTGGAGAATCTCTATAATGCTGTAGCTATTTGGGCAGATGGAGCGGAAGGTGGCAATAAGACTATTGCTACCGCAATTCGTACAGCCATTACGAGTAATCATTTCACAGCAAGTGAAACATCTCAAGACCCTGGTGTCTATACCTTGACGACATCTTTAACCTATCCTCGCAATCTCAATTTGCCGGATGGAGCTGTACAACTCACATTTCAGAATAATTCTTTTAGCTATGATAATAATAGTGGCTTGACCAGTATTCCTATTCTTGATCCCACTACTCTTACTTATCCTGCTTCTTTGTATTACTTCATCAGTACCGATATCAGAACTTCTACGAGCACGTATGATAATTGGCCTGCAAATGTTGCGGATTGGGTTAGTGGTGGAAATTCCAATTTCTGGAACAGCTTCAATTCTGACAATGCAAAAGTTACGGCAACTACTCGCGCCATTGCTTTGAAGAACAACATTCAATATGGTGTTGCTAACTTGAAGTTGAGCGCATACTGCACTGCTCAAAAGTTATCTGATGCGACTACAGGATCAGAAGGTTCAACAGCCAAGACCGTGAACGTACCTGCTGATGGATTCAAGATTACCGGTGTGATCATCGGTGGACAGCCAACACAAGTGGGTTATAACTTCTTGCCGGCTGATGCTCAAAGTCTCACTCGACACATTTATGATAAGGACGTAACGACAGGCATGTGCGCAAAGTATTCTGCCTCTACTCCTGAAGATGCAACTGTGAACTATACAATGGTTTTGCCTAATCAATTAGGTGGCAGTAACACTGAACAGTCAGTAAGTTTCGCCATTGAATTTCAAAACAATTCATCTGTTGAGTTCCAAGGTGTACAGGGAGTTGTTCCTGTAGATGGTAAGTTCTATTTGGTGGGAAAATTGGATCCTAATGCTCAATCAGGTATCACAAATCCGGGTGGTATCACCAATCCTGCCGTATTCATGCCCGACTATCAGACAACTGTAACGGCTAAGATTTCTACATTGAAGAATGCCTACAATACGATTCCTGACTTGCGTGCTACCAACATGCAATTGGGTCTCTCTGTAGATTTACAATGGACTCCGGGTCTTACTTTTGATATAGATCTTGGTGGTGACACTAACTAATCTAAACGAATATTTATCACAACAACGATTATCATCTCCTCGTCCTCAGTGGAGGACGCAGGAGGTGATTATACAAACCTAACAAAGAAACGTAGACTGACGGTATGACGAAGCGGCGAATGACGTGGTGGATGATGTGTTGTCTGTTGGTGGGGCTGTGCCTTCCTACGGGCTGCTCTACCATTGATGAAGACATGAGCGACTGCGGACAGGACTATCGCTTGGACTATGAGTTGAAACTCATCACCAACCTGGTGACGGAGTTGGAAACCGAGTTGAGCGCACAGACCGACGAGCCCGTGGCAGCGGCTTTGTATGAGCGTCTGCGTAACGTCTTCAGCGATTATGCCCACGACGTCAACCTCGGCTTTTATAACACCACGCCCGATTCTGCACTGAGTCATCACGAGGAAGAAATGATGAACGCCAATCAGTCTACCTATACCATCTACCTGCCCGTAAAGGAATATATGCACTTGGCTTTGGCCAATATTGCCGAAGAACGCGTCGTGAAGTACATCGACAACGACCGTTGTCACACGGCTTGCCTCTATCAGATGGAGGGCGACACCTTGGAGAGCCACAACACGGGTCTCTTCACCGCCCGTCAGTCGATGGAGGTGATCGAAAACCAAGACCAAAGTTTCTATGTTCCGCTCTTCATGGCCAACAGTGCGGCTGCCTTGGTGGTCGATACAGTCGGTCATCCCGTGCAGGCCCTGCATAGCTACGTCACCGACGTAGCCGATGCGTTTTACCTTCGCGACAGCGTTTATACCTATCGGCGTCATCCCCTGATACGTGCCCAAGAAGTGCCGGTGGAAGGCGGTACGCAGGCGTGTTTTACGGCAGTATGTTTCCCTTCGCGCAATGTGACGACGGTTCGATCCAGCGCCTCCCCCGAGAGTGAGGACAGCTATTGGACTATTCAGCTTTACGTGACATTGCCCGACGGTAGCATCACCGAAAACCTGCTCTACGTACGAGAGCCCCTCAAGGCCGGAGAACTCAAAGTGGTCAAGGTGCGACTCAAGGAACAAGGCGAGGTTGAAGCTGTGAGCGTGGACGTGGGCGTGAGTGTCACGCTCGACTGGAAACCGGGTGGTGAATATCACCCCGAACTCTAATTCTCCACCGATCAATAGAAATGAAGACGATTGTCAACAGACTGTGTGATTCCCTCATCGTGCTGCTCTTAGGGGCGGCATGCTTTGGCTTGTGGAGTTGTTCGTCGGCGGGGGATGACGAGCCTTTGCCCGAAAAGATGGAATACCTTTCCATCATGATTTACTCTCCTCATCCCGTAGCCTCACGCACGCAGGGCCACGACCCTGTGACGGCCACGGCAGCCGAGCAGACCATCCACGACGTGCGCATCTGGGCTTTTGTGGAGGGTGAAGAAGACCCCTTGGCCTTTTGCGAGGTGCGCGAAATCAACCAAAGCGTGGTGAATATGCAGATGCCCATCGCTGCTACCACGGTCGATGGTTTGGCCGACGGAACGAAGGTGGACTTCTACATCATGGCCAACTCCTCGGGTTTGACGACGCTCACGAGCCTGACCGAAACATCTAAGCGCACGGACTTGGAGGCTGCCACGTTCGGCCACACCGCAGTGGGCGACGATTTCGGTTCTACCCATGCCGAAACGCGAGGACTTCCTGAGGGAGGCTTGCCCTGCTCACGTATCGTGACGGGCCAGGTAATCAAGACCGGCGGCAAACTGACGGCTACCACCATTCATGCCGAACTCTTGCGGGCCGTGTCGCGCTATCGCATGGTCTTGGCTCGAGCCGAAGGACTCGATGACGTGGAGGTGATGAGCCTCGTAGTCAAGACAGCCGATGGAAGTGGAGGCGTTCTGAAGGAAGAAAAACTGTTCATCACGGCTGAAAACGAAGGAAAAATCAACCTGCAGGGCGATGGCGAGCCGTGGACCATCACCCATCCTGCGCTGACAGGTGATCAGATAAAGGCTCGCTCTAACCTCACGGATTTGGTGCGTGGAGTAGGAGAGGAAGCCGGCGCTTACGAAGCGCGTTTGGACCAGGCCATCGAGGAAGGCACGGCCACGGAGTATGCCCGCACCTACATCCGTGAATGCAACGTACCTCTCACCGCCGTGGTCACCTATCGCTGCAACCAGGTGGTGAAGACGGCCCAAGTGGAGCTGAAGCACCTCACCGACCTGGCGTCGGACAACCTGCCTCGCAACCACACGTGGGTCATCTACGGCTACTTCGACAAAGGGACGCTCAGTCTCACGGCCAACGTGCTGCCTTGGGACAAGCAAGAGGGGAACACCAGCTTTGAAAACGAAGTGTCGGTGTCGCAGCCACTCACGTGGACACTCGGTACTGAATCGTTCAATTCGCCCCAAAACATTGTGTTCACGCGCAATGAGGCTACGGCCGACTACAACGTCTTGATAGGCACTTTTACGTTCGACACGCCGCGCCCGGCTACGTGGTACGTCTCGCTCATTCACCAGCGTGGCACACGCGATGCCATCGTCTTTGCCGACGAAGACGGCAACCCTATGCCCGGCGTTTCGGTCATCAGCGGACCGGTGGGCAAAACGGCCACCATTCGCATTGTGCCAGCCAATTCGCTCACCACAACTACCAACATCGTTTCGGTGAAGTTCTCCATCGAGAAGGAACTCAACAGCGAAAACATGATGGTAGATGATAAAATCATTATGGGTGGCGAATCAGGTATCACCTATACCATTGAACAAACCAAAAACGACTTTTAGATGAAACTGCTTCGACTGATACTCCCGTTCCTGCTCTCGCTGCTGTGCCTGACGTGGCTCTCGTGCAGCGATAGCGACGATGCCTCCTCCCTGCCACCGGGTACGCCCCATCTGCAGTTGTGTTGCACCACGGGCAGCATGGCCCAGACGCGTGCGGTGGTGCCTGAGCCCGGTGTCGAAGCATATAACGAGAACGTCATCCATAGCTTGGACGTCTTTCTCTTCCCCTTGGCTGCCACCGAGGCGGAGCAAGCGGCATCGCCCTTGGTCTTCTATCATCACTTCGACGGCATCAATGCGCAGGGCATTCATGAGATTACCGACTACATCCTCTCGAAGGGCACCATCAATGCTTTGACCGATGGGGCCACCAAGACGCAGTGCTATGCCTACGTGGTGGCCAACTCTACGGCCGATGTGGCGCAGCTCCCTGCCGAGGCCACGCTGGCCGACGTGAAGGAACTTGACTTGGCCGTGGCTGCAAGTTTTGTCGAGGTGGATTGGGCGAAGCGCCTGCAGCAGGACTTCGTGATGACGGGTGGGGCAGCCATCGACTTTGAGGCCTCGTCGGTGAAGTTGTCGGGAACGGTCGAACTCAAGCGAGTAGCTGCCAAGTTGGAGTTTGAAGTGACGAACGTCACCTCTGAGGTCTATGACGAAGGCAATAATCTATGGATTCCCAAAACGGAATCGATGAACATCAAACTCATTCATGGTGTGAAGCACACCTGTATGGGTGGCGTGATGGACAAGGCAGATGACGACTATTTCGAGCTCAACGGCTTTTTGCAGTTAACGAAGAGCGGCTCCACGTGGCCGCAGGACTATCCCTTCTATTCTTATCCTGCCGATTGGACCGACGGTAACGATCAGGTGGCTTACGTCATGCTCACCGTGCCTTGGGGACGCGTGGAGAACGACGAGAACGGAACGCCCAAGAAGGACGGAGAAGGCAATTACGTGATAGCCGGTAACAAGTACATCACTACTTACTATCAAATCCCCATCGGAGAGAACGCCAAGGCCATGCTCTCGAATGCTTACTATCGTATGAAGATAGACGTGGGCATCATCGGCAGTTTCGACCCTACTCTGCCCGTCACACTCACCGACAACAGCTACATCATTGTAGATTGGAGCGCGGGTACCATCCTGCCTATCGCCATGAAGAAGGTGAACTACCTCGCCATCGACCAAGAAGAGGTAGAGGTGTATAACGCCTCCGAAGGAAAGGTGCATTATGTCACTTCCAATCGGGAGGAAACTTCGGTAGAGATTCAGGACATTCAGTTTTGGGATTATAATACCGATGCGTCCGGTTCTTCCAATAGAAAGAAGTTGATTACGGTCAATGCCGACAATTCGTCTTATACCTTATATGGTAGTACGACTGATCCCATTTCCGTCACTCTGAACGGAACCTTTACGATTGATGTAGGTCCGTCGGACCAATACATCACGGTACGGATGAACGGTATCGATATCACAAAACTCTATCAGCCTATCACAGTTAATATGGTGGTAAAGAAAACCGACTTGCCCGATACGCAACTCTCCTTCACCTTCTATCCTCCTATATATATTGTAGGTGAAACGTCGAATGGATATGTGTATGTGAATGAATATACATATAAAAATAATGCTAATGGTACTTATGGTACTACTGCTTATGATGATGGAAATAGTTCTCTTGGATCAGCAGGAACAAGTTCCGGAAATAATACCAATTTTAATAATTATGCAATTCATGTATCCTCATTATATGATGATTCATATATGATTGCAGATACTCGTGGCAGTGAAAACAATTTAGCTAATTTGAGAAAGTTGCTTCACTATCGTCCAACACGTGAAGATATAGATATTTCAACTTATGTTATTCCTCCTGCCTATATCTTTGCCTCTTCTTATGGAGCAACAACGAGTCTTTCGTATGTTCAAGCTCGAAAACGCTGTGCTGCCTATCAAGAAAATGGATATCCGGCCGGTCGTTGGCGTCTTCCGACATTGGGTGAAATACAGTTTGCCATGATGCTTTCACAGAAAGGTGTATTTCCTCGTTTGTTCGGTAGCAGTACAACAACGAATACTTATTATTGGTATGCCAATAGTAATGGAACGTACGCTTATGCTTCAGCAGATCAAAAATCCACGACGCCTGGGAATAATAGTGTTTACGTCCGCTGTGTCTACGACCTATGGTATTGGGGAGATGATCGGCAAAGTAGTTGGAAGACATCGCCAGTTTGGAGTGATAATTTATAGAAGAAAAGAGATGAATCGGATTCTGTGGTTTTTACTTGGTGGTTTGCTGCTCTCGCTCGTTTCCTGCAGCGAGTCCTTGGGCTTGGATGCTTCCGAAGCTGACGGCAAGGTACGGTTGTCGTTCAGTTTGGGCGGTGCGTTGGAGCCTGCGGTGAAGTCGAGGGCGATGGGCGAGATGACCGAGGATAAACGCAAGAACCTCGATGTATGGTTGCTCGTCTTCGACAAAGAAGGCTTCCTCGTAGAAACAGCTCAGGCATATCAACAAGAGAACAGCGATGACGAGACCACCTTCTCGGTGGACCTCTCCATCTCTACCCAAAGGCGCATCATCCACTTCGTGGCAGTCGATACGGATGACACCCAACTGACCCGCACAGAGTGGGACCAAAAGATGCGGGATCTGCCCTATGGACACGAAACCAACGTGGTGCGCGACCTCACGGTGCCTTACCCCGTCGATGCTTATTGGCAACGCGAAGAAACACCTACCATCAATGCCGACACCAAGTTCAAACGAGTGCCACTCGTGCGCAACTTTGCCAAGGTGGAGATTAATAGTGTCGTCGACCCTGCAAAATATGATTTTGTATTTGAAGGCTTTTGCGTGTGCAATGTGGAGGCCGAGGGCTCGGTGGCTCCTTACAACACCGAAACGGGCGAGTTTGTGGACTATTTGCAGACCGGGACCGAGACGTCAAAAACTTATGTTCAGCTGAACAGTGAAGGTTACTACGGCGCCATTCCCAACGAGGGAGCCCAAAACGTGCAGATACCCGACGATACGGGCGGCGACTGCGGACTGACGTTCGACTTGGAGCCCAAGTATTTGTATGAAACCCATAATTCCTCGGGCGATTTCAAGGGTTCGGTTTACGTCTTGGTGAAGGGCCGCTTTGAAGGCCATGCCTCCAGTTATTACAAGGTTGACCTCGTGAAACGTGGTGACGAGGGAATGATTTATTATGACGTGCTCCGAAACATTTTCTACACCGGAGAAATACAGGGTGTAACGGCCAATGGTTATTCTTCGGCCAAAGCCGCGTCGGAGGCAGCCGCCAGCAACAATATCTCGGCTTCTACCTCAACGGGCGATGTACCCAACATCAGCGACAGCGAGCAGCGCCTCTTCGTGTCGACTACCTTCTTGCCCATCACGGCCAACCAACCGGTGACGATGCGCTTCCGCTACATTCCCGACTTGAATGAAGAAACAACGATGAACAACGGCCGTGTGAGCTACTCCTACAGTGGTGATGGATTTTTGGATGAGCAGAGCTTCACGGTAGCCACCTCTGATGATGCCGACGGATGGCGCGAAATCACCCTCACACCCCGGAACGACCTGCCGGCAGGTGGTGCGGTTCAAACGGGAGTGCTCCATTTCTACGTGGAGCAAGAAGATAACATGTCCGAGATTCTGACGCGTGACGTGACCATCATCTATCGGGCGCCTTACCTCCTCGCAGTGGACTGTCCCGACGAAGTAGACAAGGCGAGCCAGACGTCCGTGACGGTGACCCTGCAAATCGACAAGAACTTTAACGAAAAGATGTTCCCCCTCACTTTCCAGGTAGAGGCCACGCCCAAGACCCTCTATCCCGACGTCTCGAAGAACAAGCTCCCCGTGCAACTCGGCAAGAGCCTCGCCGACGGCACGACCAATTCTTTCTATTACGAAAAGACCATCACTTGGGATGAATACGGAGCACTCATTGCCCCTGCCGGCAAGAACTACAAGGAATTGCCCTGCTATTTCCTCACGAACTGCGAAAGCAATGCCGCCACCGTATATGCCACCAATGTGTATTGCAACATGGCGAGCGATCAGTTTATTAATTATGAACCGGTATTGGTAAGCGTAGACTTTGATGATATTGTGAAAGCCGTAGGTCAAACAGGTACGCTCACCATTCAAATGAGCCGAACCGGTCAACCGCTCACCGTCACCTTCACCGAAAATGGAGAGGTGACCACCCAGAACATAACGCCTTCTTCAACTACCGTGACCATACCTTATACCACCAAGACGGCCGACAGTCCCGTAACCGCCGAAGTCAAAGTGGATGGTCGCGAAGAAAGCATGTCGGCTACAGCGGGTAGAATTGCCTCTTATGTGATACCGGGGAATATGTTGAATTTTACTTATCGAGGTTTATTTAGTACAAATGATGTAAGTAATGGAACGATTACATTTAAAGCAAATGGCGTAGAGATTGGAAGTGGTACAACCAGTAATCAAGGTGTTATTACATCTGCTCTGACATTGACAGGGGCTGGTTTGTCAGCCGAAACTGTTGTTACGATGAGTTATTCATATTATACAAAGACAGTAACTTTGGGTGAATTGTTGAGTTTGACTTCACAAACAACGTATAATTTAACGTTGTGGTAATTAATATGAGCGAACTGGTGTAGGGGCGTATCGCATACGCCCTGACGTGAGCAAACAGAGAATGATGGTGGCGAGCATACCATTGCTTTTCCGTGAGCCCTCCCCATCGCCTGACATTTTCGCCCATGTAGAGGGCGTATGCGATACGCCCCTACATTTTTACTATTGATTCGTTGGGGATGCGGTGAAGGCTGGCATCATTTAGTATAAGTTTTTTGC
>CALZOH010000066.1 GCA_945827465.1 uncultured Prevotellaceae bacterium | reverse complement strand
CTTTCTGCGGTTGTTCAGACGACGAAGAGCGCATGGCGCCCACTTATTATTTCAAGGTAACCAACGTATCCAACGAGCTCAACGAGAACAGCAATGCTCTGTTTCATCTTAACAGTTTGATTGTTTTACAATACGACGAAGGCGTGCAGTATTTTCTGGCTGATGAAAAAGAGGCGTTGGCCAAATATGAACAAACCGTCAAATACATCCAGCAATATGACTGGGAAGGCGATGGCTTTATTCTGAAATCGGGCAGTTATTTTACCTTGCAACTCATTTCAAACGAAAATAAGATTGTTGCCTCACAAACTATAGTTCTTAAACGATAACATATCTCCTTATGAATAGCAAATACCTCCTAAAAGCCTCCGGCTGGATAGCCGGTTTGTTCCTCCTGTTGTGCTTCACAGCTTGTTCTGATGACGAATCCAACGACTTAGCTAACTATAAACTAATTGTCAGCGATGCGTCCGGAAGCTATTACTCCAATAGTGAAATGGAAAGCCAAGTGAATGAAATTCTCGCCCACTTCGCTACTTCCAATCAAGAATCGGCCATTGATGCAGGTCTGCGCTGGCAGAACGCTTGCGACTCCCTACTTCGTTACGACTGGGCAGGAAACGATTATTATGTAGCCTATAACACATGGAACGTTATCACCCTTTCCAGCAACAACGGAAGCGGTAACAAAAGTACCATCATTAATAGTCGCCGCCTGGAATTTCCTTACGTAGTCTATAACCTTTATACCAGCAATCATTCCTCGGCTTTTGAGATGAATATTCCCGTTCAAAACGAGGTCAGCAACATTCTTGCCAGTTTCTACGAGCCCGACTCTACCTGCATATCCATGCGCAGGAGCGATGCTCGCCAACTCTTCCAAGAAGTATGCGACTCGTTGAACAAACACAATTGGAGACGAAACGATTTGGCTGTACGCAAAGGAACATCATTCACGCTACAACTCAAGGGCGGAACCAAAGCAGCTCAAGCATATTGGCCCATATACGCTGAACAAACCATCCGATTAGACCAAGATTAACTCTCATCAAGTACCATATGGAAATAAAACAACTTTGGAAAGAAAAGGGTTACGCTTGTGAACCCATTCCTGAAGATATTGATTTAAGGTCTGAGATACGACGCATGTGCGCAGAGAAGAATGCCGTCATTATGGCTCATTACTATACAGACGCGTCTCTTCAAGAAATTGCAGACTTCATCGGTGATAGTTTAGCTTTAGCTCGTAAAGCCGCCCAAACTGATGCAAAAATCATCGTCATGTGTGGTGTTCACTTTATGGGTGAAACCAACAAGGTACTATGCCCCGACCGAAAAGTGCTTATTCCCGACCTGAACGCCTCTTGTTCATTGGCTGAAAGTTGTCCGGCCCGTGAATTTGGAGAATTTGTTAAAGCTCACCCCGGTCACCGCGTCATTTCGTATGTCAACACTTCTGCCGACGTAAAAGCGCTTACCGACATTGTGGTTACCTCATCAAATGCCCGGCAAATTGTTGAAAGCTTTCCGAAAGATGAGCCCATCATATTTGGCCCCGACCGCAACTTGGGAGAATACCTCAATCAAGTAACCGGCCGACAAATGGTGCTTTGGAACGGTGCCTGTCACGTACACGAACGTTTCTCAGTAGGAAAGATTTTAGGACTTAAACAGCAATATCCCGATGCAAAAGTCCTGGCCCACCCCGAGTGCAAAGGACCGGTTCTCAAATTGGCAGATGTAGTGGGTTCAACGGCCGCCTTACTGAAATACACCGTAGAAAGCGATGAACAACGCTTCATAGTCGCCACAGAAAGCGGTATTCTTTTTGAAATGCAACGCAAAAGTCCACATAAACAGTTCATCCCTGTTCCACCCGATGACACTGAAACTCCGGGAAAAACCTGCATGTGCAATGAATGCGCCTACATGCGCATGAACACCCTCGAAAAACTCTACAACTGCCTAAAATACGAATGGCCCGAAGTAGAAGTAGACGCCAACATTGTGAAAGCTGCAGCCAAACCTATTGACCGCATGATTGCCCTTTCAAAAGAATTAGGATTATAACTGTCATTGTCGCTATCTACTCATGAAACTCTTTTTTTACGACTTGGAAACGACCGGCATTAATCCTGGTCGACACGGAATCCACCAAATCAGTGGTCAGATAGTTATTGACGGCCAAGTAATGGAATCTTTCAACTTCCATGTTCGTCCCAATCCAAAAGCACAAATCGACCCACAAGCTTTGGCCGTTGCCGGTGTTACGGCAGAACAAATACTCAACTATCCACCCATGGAAGAAATATTTGGAAAACTAATCGCCATGCTTGGCCGATATGTAGACCAATATAACAAAAACGATAAATACTTTTTGGTGGGTTACAACAATACCTCGTTTGACAACAACTTTCTACGCGGTTTCTTTTTACAAAATAACGATAAGTTCTTTGGTTCATGGTTCTGGTCAAACAGCATTGACGTCATGGTATTGGCCACACAATACCTACTCAACGAGCGAGCTGGAATGGAAAACTTCAAACTCTCAACGGTTGCTAAAAAGTTAGGCATCACCGTCACGGAAGATGAGCTCCATAGCGCTGACTACGATATTGCTTTAACAAGAGCTATCTACGATAAAGTCAAATAACCGTATCTGTCCTTCCCCTGATATAGTTATATGGAACACAGAAACGTAACCAGAAATGGAACGCTAAAGTCTGTGACGAATCCGTGAAAAAGAGATACGATGACGAGGGATTGACCGGAATATCGGGTAATAATGGGGAGTGTGGTGTCCATAGTGGTGGCTCCTCCGGCAGCAATGGGTGCAAGTTTGCTGAAATATTTCACGAGAATGGGAGTCAATAAGAGTGTGATCAGTTCACGAATGATATTGGAAATAAGTGCAACAGTACCCAATTCGGCTCCTTTATAAGTGGTAATGAAAATACTTGACAAAGAATAGTATCCCATGCCGGCTCCAACGGCCATGGTGTCGGTAATGGTGCGATGAGGAAGCAGAACGCCAACAAGAGCAGCAGCGGTTAGGGTTCCTGCAATGGTTGTAAAAGGAAGTAATGCCAATCGTGGATTGAGATGTCGGAATTTTTTGAATATCTCAGGATCGCTACCCATGCTGATACCTACCATTAACATGAGCGCGCATAAAACGTAGAAACCTATATCTGAGATGCGAGAGGCTTCGCCGGCCCATCCATGAATGCCTACCAATATACCAGCCAAAAAACAACCTATGATAATGAGGCTACCCTTCATGATGTGATGACGATTGAGAGTTTTTGAAACGGCTGGCCCATTTCCATAAAATTAAAGCGAATATGCAACTTCCCATTACGCAAGCAGTAGCAATCAAACATGCTTCCAATCCAAGACTCATCAGTGACGACATGATGCGGTGATTGCCACCTACTTCCCATCCCAATAAGAATAGCAGCAGGCAAATGAGAATCATAATGATAGTTGAAATGCCTCGCAGGTGTTGGCGTAACAAATACCCTATCACCCAACCGGACAACATGAAACCTATGACTGTGAACATAACTTGTCTTCTTGTATTTGTAGAATTATTTGCAGAGGCAAAATTATCATTTCTCAATCGGATGACCTCGTTCCTGCTGCGATTTGTGTCCGAAGAGCCATGGATTAAGTTTAATCCACAGGTGATGAAAAGAAGATCATCCGAGCGTGGTAAAAACTATTTTGAACACAAGAACACCTTGTATTTGAATCATTACACTCTACTTGACAAATCAATTTGGATTTCTATTTGATTAACAAGGAGTAACTTTGCGACATATACAACCTATCATTGAACCCAAATCGGTCATTAGCGTTATGATGATAACAACTCTTGTTTTTGTTCAGATGTCTCTACGTTTTGAGGGCGCAATGGGGTTCCATTGCAACCGAAAAACGGAAAGGCAGATGACAAAAAGAAAGTTTGTTTGCGCATAATAGTCTAATGACCGATTTGGGTTTATGTTCTCATGGGGCCCGATTTGTTGGGTAATGATTGCAGAGATTTTCCCCAACACCATTCGTGGCGCTGCAGTAGCTGTTGCTGTTGCATTCCAGTGGGTTTTCAATTTTATCGTATCATCCACCTTCTTACCCATGTACAACATGCGTTTGGGTGAAATGGGAGATAAGTTTGGCCACTGCTTTGCTTACACTCTTTATGGCGTTATTTGTGTAATCGCCGCACTTTTCGTATGGCGTCTCGTACCTGAAACAAAAGGCAAAACTCTTGAAGAAATGACACGTCTCTGGAAGAAGTAACATTCCTCCATACGAGGATCATTTCTCATTTAACAAACGAACCAACAACATTTGAATTTTCCTTAGATTGTCTGCGCAGTAATCACTATCGATTACTGCGCAGATTCATTTTTTACCGAAAGAACAAGCATATCCATCGCGAAAGGGAGTCTGACCGAAGAACATTCCTTTAACTCTAAAAGGCTACAAGCATTGGCAATAACAACAATTATCCACACGCAATTGAGATGAACGGCTTGCGCTGCTGTGCAAAGTCCTATCGCGATTGCCGAAGCACCATTGTCGGAGGGACAATTTCATTTCGGCAAATGCGATGACAGTTTGCGCAAGGGACAATCTCATTATCGCGGTTGCGATAGCCACTTTGCGCAAGGAGCAAACTCATTTTCGCAGTTGCGAGACCCTTTGCGCAGTGAACAATTTCATTTTCGCGGTTGCGATAGCCACTTTGCGCAAGGAATAGTCCTCATTTCGCAAGTTGCAGGTGCTTTTTGCACGCTTTTCAAACCATGGTTCCCAGTCGCGGAAGAGCCAATAACGCCCGGTATATAAATGCTCTCCATTTGCAAGCTCATCTTTGATGGTGAAACAATTGCGCAAACCATGATGTGAGAATCCGTTTGTTTCTGCGTCATAGGAAAATCGTAGGGGCGTATCGCATACGCCCTTCACGTGGGCGAAGATGAAAACAATCGCGACGATCAAAACACCATCGTTTAATGGGCGTGTTCGCCACCATAGAGGGCGTATGCGATACGCCCCTACACTTTTTCGATGATAACAGCAGATGTTATGATTATTTGAACAAGCATCAAGCATCCTTCTTTGCCGAATAATTTCGAACAAGAAGGATGCTTGTTGTTAACTTTGCATTCGCTATTGGACACTGCGGATTGGGGTAAATCATCGATTTCACAAATAAACCATGTTTAAAAAAGGTGCTTTTCCTTATTATTTTGTACTTTTGAACCCCCAATATAGAACAATGCAATAAGCATGGCTCCGGAGCTTTCACAAGAACAAGTCCTACAACAGACTCAGACGCAAACGCAGTCGATATTACCCCTGCAATACTCGCTCATGCGCTTGCTGGAATTGCCCGTTTCAGATTTGGAAAGCCGGGTAAAGAATGAGATGCTTGAAAATTCTGCCCTTGAAGAGGTTCAGAAAGAAGAAAACACCCGGAGCGAAGAAAGCAACGATGAAGATGCAGACGGCAACGAAGAAGCCAACGAAGCAAGTAGCAACTATGAATCGTTGGAACAATATAATGAAGACCGACGCGCCGACTATTTGGGCGATGATGACACTCCCGATTACTTACTGAATACTGCCAACAACGATTCGGAATATGGATATTTGTTGGTTAAAAATACCGAAACTTTTTACGATCGTCTGATTGCACAAATCGGCGAATATGATTTGACGCAAAGACAAAAGCAAATCATCGAATACTTGATTGGCTCGCTCGACAACGACGGTTTGTTACGCAAAGACTTAGATACCATCAGCGACGAACTTGCCATCAACTATTATCTGGATGCCTCGGTGAAAGAAATCGAAGAATGCCTGCACACGCTGCAAACATTCGAGCCCATCGGCATAGCAGCGCAGTCGCTGCAGGAATGTCTGCTAATGCAACTCAAAGACCCCGATTACCACTCTGAATGGAAAGAAATCGAGCAAGTCATCATCGAAAAATACTTCGATGACTTCACCCATAAACGCCTGACAAAAATCAAAGAGCGTTTTAAGTTGAACGACGAGAGCGTCAAGAACGTCTACAACAATCTCACGCACCTCAATCCGAGACCGGGAAGCGGACTAAGCGACAGCACGCTGGAACGCAACTTCCAAAACATTATTCCTGACTTCAGGGTGTACCATAACGACCGGGGCGAATTAGAAATCATGCTCAACAATGGCAACGTGCCCACCCTCCAAGTCAGTCGCTCGTTCAAAGAAACCATTGAGGAATACAACCGCAACAAAGACAACCTCAGTCGAGAGCAAAAGGAAACTTACGTCTATGCCAAGCAGAAGGTAGAAGCCGCACAAACATTCATCACGGCCATCAAGATGAGAAACGAGACCATGCTCAACACCATGCGCTCCATCGTCAGCATGCAAAAAGACTACTTTGAAGAAGGTGACGAAAGCTTGCTCCACCCCATGAAACTGCGTGACATTGCCGAACGTACGGGAATGGATGTTTCAACCATCTCGCGCGTCAGCAACAGCAAATATGTGGATACCGAATACGGCATTCTTCCACTGAAATTCTTTTTCAGCAATCGGTTTACCCAAGAAGGTAGCGACGTGTCATCGCTGAAAATTAAAAGCATCATCAAGCATCTGATTACTTCAGAAGACAAAGAGAACGCACTCAGCGATCAGGCGATCACCGAAATACTCAAGAAACAAGGGTACAACATCGCCCGACGCACCATTGCCAAATACAGAGAAGAATTGGGATACCCCATAGCCAGAATGAGAAAATGAAGAATACCTATATCATCTACACCGCCAAACTGTTTTCCATGCTGTTTGCGCCTTTCTACCTGCCGGTATTGGCTTTTCTGATTCTGTTTACGTTCAGCTACATGAAGCTCCTTCCGCTGAACTACAAGCTATTCATCCTGGCCATCGTCTATCTGTTTACGGTAGTATTTCCCCTCCTCTCCATTTACGCCTTCAGACGGCTCAACGGCTTGCATCGCAGGCAACTCAGCCGACGCGAAATGCGCACCATTCCCTACATCATTTTCATTCTCTGCTACGGATGTTGCCTCTTCCTGCTCACCGAAATGCACATGCCCCACATGATGATCAGCATTTTGGCAGGAGCATTCATTCTGCAGATTATCTGCGCCCTCATCAACAACTGGATACGCATCAGTACGCATTCGGCAGCGGCCGGTGCCATGATTGGCGCCCTGCTTGCCTTTTCCATCATCTTTGTATTTAACCCCACGTGGTGGCTCTGCCTCTCCCTGCTGATAGCAGGATGTGTAGGTACCAGTCGCCTGATCCTTCGCCAGCACGCTCTTTACGAAGTCAACCTTGGCCTGTTTATCGGACTGGTGTGTGGATTTTTATGTATTCTCTATATATAATCATGAAAGCTACAACCATCCTTTGCCTCCTCGTGCTTGCCAGCCTCTCGCTCTGCACTTCGGCCAAAACCATCCGCACGGCCCACGGTGAATGGGAACTCGTATGGGAAGAACAATTTAAAGGAAAGAAACTCTCACCCTACTGGTCACGCATTGAGCGCAACAAGGCCGATTGGGGTAACTATATGTCGAAAGACGACCGACTCTTCAGTCAGAAAGGAGGCATCCTCACACTGTGGGGACGCGTCAACGACTTTCTGCCATCCGACACGGCCCGTTACCTAACCGGAGGCATCACCACCAGTCACCGAAAACTGTTCAGCCGAGGCAGGATTGAAATACGCATCAAAATGGACAACGCCACAGGAGCCTGGCCGGCCGCCTGGCTGCTGCCTCAATACGACGCTTGGCCCAACGGAGGAGAAATTGACATTATGGAACGACTCAACGGTGACGAAATAGCCTATCAAACCGTTCATTCACCCTTCACGTTATACGACAAAACGGTAAAGAACAAACCCCGGTCGGGATTCACAGGCCCCATCAAAAAAGATGATTACAATGTTTATGGCGTGGAACTCTATGCCGACAGTCTTTGTTTCTTCATCAATGACCAATACACCGGAACCTACCGTCGCATGCCGGAATATGGAGAGCAACAATATCCCTTCGACCGCCCCATGTACCTCCTTATCGATATGCAATTGGGCGGCAAATGGGTGGGAGGAGTCAATCCGAAAGACTTACCCTACCGTTACCAAATTGATTATGTAAAATTCTACAAAAAGAAATAAATTCCTTCTTTTTACGTTCATTAATTAGCAATATAAAGTAGACTCTATAGATCTTATGACACCAATAGTTAGCATCATCATGGGTAGCACCAGCGATCTGCCCGTTATGGAAAAAGCTGCTGCCTTTCTTGACAGCATGGAGATACCGTTTGAAATGAATGCCCTCTCGGCTCACCGCACCCCTGCCGAAGTGGAGAGTTTCGCTCGCGAAGCCAAAGGTCGCGGTGTGAAAGTGATTCTGGCAGGTGCAGGCATGGCAGCAGCATTGCCGGGCGTAATAGCCGCCAACACCACACTGCCCGTTATCGGCATTCCCATCAAGGGTATGCTTGACGGACTGGACGCCCTTCTCTCCATTGTTCAGATGCCTCCCGGCATTCCGGTAGCCACCATGGGCGTTAACGGCGCTTTGAATGCAGCCATCCTGGCTGTTGAAATGCTTGCTCTTTCAGATGCACAACTGGCAACACGACTTGAAGACTACAAAAGCAACCTGAAGCAAAAGATAGTAAAAGCCAACCAGGACTTAGCTGAAGTAAAATACAAGTTCAAGACGAACTGATGAGATTGCTGTCACATGTTCGATGAGAAAATAAAAGACTTCTATTATTTCAACTACCGTAGGCGCGCCTCCACCATTGTACAGATAGGCAAAACACCTATGGGAGGCAGTTATCCGATTCGCCTGCAAAGCATGACCACCACGCCTACTACCGATACGCAAGCATCGGTGGAGCAATGCCTGCGCATTGTCAGAGCCGGTGGACAATATGTAAGACTAACTGCACAAGGAACACGCGAAGCTGAAAACCTAAAGGACATACGCACCCAACTACATGAGTGCAATTGTTACGTGCCCTTGGTGGCCGACATTCACTTTAATCCCAATGTGGCCGACGTTGCAGCAAAAATTGTAGAGAAAGTGCGCATCAATCCCGGCAACTACGTGGACGCAGCGCGCACCTTCAAGCACCTGGAATATACCGACGAAGAATATCAGGCCGAACTCAAGAAGATTGAAGACCGGCTTGTGCCCTTTTTGCAAATCTGCAAACAACACCACACGGCCATCCGCATCGGTGTCAACCACGGTTCGCTCTCCGACCGCATTATGAGTCGCTACGGCGATACCCCCGAAGGCATTGTGGAAAGTTGCATGGAGTTTCTCCGTATCTGCAAGAAACAAAACTTCCGTCAGGTTGTCATCTCCATCAAGGCCAGTGATACGGGCATCATGGTGCGCTCCGTCAGATTGCTGGTTGACACGATGTCGAAAGAAGGAATGCGCTTCCCACTGCATTTGGGTGTCACCGAAGCCGGCAACGGCGAAGACGGACGCATCAAGAGTGCTGTGGGCATTGGCGCACTGCTGTCAGACGGCATTGGCGACACCATACGCGTTTCGCTGAGCGAAGCACCTGAGAACGAGATTCCCGTTGCACGCAAACTACGCGACTACATCACGCTGCGCAGCGGCGAAAGACCCATCGGAGGCCGCACTTCCGCTCAATTCAATTATCTCAACCCGCAGCAAAGGGTCACCCACCCCGTTAAAAACATCGGCGGCAATCAGGTGGCCATTGTCATTTCAGAATATACCGACCGCCCAGCCGATGAAGATGGCCTGACTGCCGACTATATCTACTGTGGCGACCGTGTGCCTCGACGCAAGCGGTCATCGAAATGCGGATACATTGTTGACGCTGCAGCCTGGAGGCAAGAGCCCGGCACCTATCCGTGTTTCTCTTTCAGAATGCTGTCGCAAATCAGTGCCTATCAGTCAGACCTAAAATTCTTGTTCCTCCCCTGCTCTGCCCTCGACAACAATACGATTGAATGCCTGCACAACCATCCTGAAGTGGTCGTCATTGCCCAAAGCGTAATGAGGAACTGCATCGGTGAGTTTCGTTCCCTCATTCATCGCATGACCAACAAAGGTCTCACCAATCCGGTCGTGCTCTTCTCGGCTTACAATCACTCAACCCGCGAAATGGAGGACTTCCAAATCGAAAGTGCCGCCGACACGAGCGCCGTACTCTTCGACCGACTCTGCAACGGCATCTACCTCAGCAACCAGCCGGAAAGGGGCGAAACACCCATACCGCAGGCCGACATTGAGCGCACGGCCTTCAGCATTCTGCAATCGGCCGGACTGCGAAAGAGCTTTACCGAATATATTTCGTGCCCGGGTTGCGGACGCACACTCTATAATCTGGAAGAAACCTTGGAACGCATCAAAGCGGCCACTCGCGGACTCGACGCTCTCAAAATAGCCGTCATGGGCTGCATCGTCAACGGTCCGGGCGAAATGGCCGATGCCGATTATGGTTACGTAGGAGCCGCACGGGGAAGAATCAGTCTCTATCGTGGCAAAGAATGCGTAGAAAAGAACATTCCGGAAGAAGAAGCCGTCGACCGTTTGCTCGACTTGCTCAAACGAGACGGTAAACTTTAGTCGATATATTCATTTTATTAAATTATACTTCATGAGAAAAAAAGTCCTGTTATTTGCCCTATCCCTCCTGTTGACCTTCACAGGTGTAGCGGCTGAGAATTATGTATTGTCATCAAACAATACTTCTTTGGTCATTTCAGCCAATAAGGACGGCAACGCCAATTACAAGTATTTTGGTCCGCGAATTGAGAAAAGTGAAATCGGAGGCATTGATGGTGCCCGCATTGGAACCAACCAAGCTACTTACCCCACATTCGGCCTTCACAGCCTGAGCGAAAAAGCCATTGTCACCCAAATGGCCGACGGCAACCTTTCGCTGGACCTCACCGTGACCGACATACAGCAAACCACCGACGATAACGGACAACTGCTGGTCATCACTTTTAAAGATAAGGTGTACCCCTTCGTCATGAAGCAATACTTCAAAGTTTACAACGGCACGGATGTGTTCTCCACTTGGGTTGATCTGGAAAATCAGGACAAGAAAGCCATTTCATTGCTTCGCTATTATTCAGCTTGCGTCCCCCTGCAACGAGGCAACAACTACTCCAGCCATTTGGAGGGATATTGGGCCAACGAAGGCGGACTCTATGAACAACCGGTGAACAATGGTCAGATTGTGCTTTCCAACAAAGAGCAGACTTGCATCGGACGCGGAGTCAGTTCGTCCATCATGGTAACCTTCGATGGTGTACCTCAGGAATCAACCGGCCGTGTATTCGGTGCCAGCCTGAGATGGACCGGCAACCACAAACTGATACTCAATGCCCGCGACAATGCACTCACCCTACTGGCCGGCATCAACGACGACGCCGCCACTTACACGCTCGAATCAAAGGATGTATTTACTACCCCCGAACTCATCATGGCTTACAGCACCGAAGGAAAAGGCGGTGTAAGTCGTGCCTTCCATCGTTGGGCCTTGAAATATGGTTTGATGCACGGCGACAAACTGCGCGACATCCTGCTCAACAGTTGGGAAGGCGTTTACATGAACGTCAACCAGCCCGTCATGGACCAGATGATGGCCGACATTTCGGCATTGGGAGGCGAACTCTTCGTGATGGACGACGGATGGTTTGGCGACAAATATCCGCGCGACACCGACAAGTCGAGTCTGGGCGACTGGGTGGTCAACAAGAAGAAACTGCCGGAAGGTATCGAAGGCTTAGTAGCCTCGGCCAAAAAACATGGCGTAAAGTTCGGTATCTGGATTGAACCCGAAATGTCCAACACCAAGAGCGAACTCTTCGAAAACCATCCGGAATGGATTCTGCAACACAAAAACCGTCCGCTCACCCAAGGACGCGGCGGCACACAGGTAGTGCTCGACCTCACCAACCCCAAGGTACAGGACTACGTGTTCAGCATCACCGATAACCTGCTGACCAAGCATCCCGAAATAGCCTACATCAAGTGGGACAACAATGCCGAAATCATGAACTACAATTCGCTCTACTTGCCCGCCAACCGCCAGCAGGAGCTGAATGTTCGCTATCAGATGGGAATACAAAAAGTACTCAAGCGCATTCGCGACAAATATAAAGACGTAGTCATTCAGTTGTGCGCCGGTGGAGGAGGACGCGTAAGCTACGGTTTCTTGCCCTACTTCGACGAATTCTGGACAAGCGACAACACGGATGCCATGCAGCGACTCTTCATCCAATGGGGCGACACCCACTTCTTCCCGGCCAAGGCCATGGCATCGCATGTCAGCGCCAGCCCCAATCACCAGACCCATCGCACCCTCCCGCTCAAGTTCCGCTTTGACGTAGCCATGACCGGACGATTAGGTATGGAACTCCAACCCAAAGATATGAAACCGGAAGAAAAAGAATTCTCCAAACGCTCCATTGCAGCCTACAAGGAGATTCGCCCCATCGTACAGGAAGGCGACCTCTACCGCCTGGTTTCGCCCTACGAAAGAAAACCCATCACAGCCCTCATGTATGCCAATGCCGACAAGAGTAAGATCGTAGTATTTGCCTATCGCATGGAATACCTCCATAGTCAGAAAATCGAACCCCTGCTGCTCACCGGGGTTGATGAAAACAAGAAATACTTGATCAAGGACCTCACTCCTTGGGAAGCCGACAAGCCCAACAACCTGAACGGAAAAACCGTAAGCGGAAAAATTCTGAAGTATATGGGACTCGGTCTCGGACAAACCCTCAACCGACCGGAATCAAGTATGGCCATTGAACTGATAGCCCAATAGGCCCATCCCCCATACCGTCATAAGTAGGAGAAGCACGCAACAGCAGGCTTCTCCTACTTTCTTAAGAACATTGAATGTATATACCTTTACCAAGCAAGGTGCACATCCCCCAAACCAAAGGAGGCGCAAAGGCATTCGCACTGATGTGGCGAATAAAACATGTTCAGAACGGTATATGCCTCACTCCAACCTGGAGTAAAGGTCATGCGGTCATAGCAAAGGCATACTCCAACCTGGAGAAGAACCGGAGTGGTGAAACTGAAAAATAAGTCTATTGATATAAACTCAACACCCGCACAAGCCCGTTTTCCGCAGGAAAACCGTAGGGACGTATCGCATACGCCCTTCACATAGGCGAACACATCGCTAAAGCCTGTCGCGGAGTAAAAGAAGTGTATGTGGAAATCGTTTTCCTCTCCGGACGTGCATCATCGCCCATATGGAGGGCGTATGCGATACGCCCCTACATTTATCGGCAACATGCGGAGAACATAAATCTTCTTTAATAAAATTTCTGTAACCACCAAATTATTTTGTCTACAAAATTCTACAAAGTTCTACGCGAATTCTACAAAATTCTACACAGATTCTACAAAACTCTTCCACACATCGGCCCAAGGCAGGAGACTATATAGTTATTTATCACGCGATTAATCCGCCACGTTCATTTTGTAGAATTTTGTAGAATTCGCGTAGAACTTTGTAGAATTTTGTAGACAAAATAATTTGTTCTTTTAAAACGAATCATCTATCTTCGCACGCAACAAAAATCTACATAACGAAGATACATTAACTTCAATACATATCTCATGAAAAAGCTATTATTGATTTTCACACTATTCACCGGCATGCTCTGCTTCTCCTGCAGTTCTGATGATGACAATCACGAAGAAGGAGTTATGTTGATTGATCAAGCTCCCAATTTGATCACTACGTTTGATATCTGCCTGGTAGACTCCCAAGGAAATGCTGTAATGAACGACAGCAATTATGTCAACCCATATATAGTGAAGGTTGCATACAAATATTCCGGCCAAGAACAATGGAGTCCGAACAATTACGTTCCACCATTCGGAGATGGCATTCAACAGAGAATTTATGCCTATAGTGTTCTTTCCGTCATACCAGAAAAAGACAAACTGAAGGCATGTGTCCGTTTCATGTCTGCAGAGGATAGGGACTCCCTATCATTAGTTATTCTGCTGCAATGGGGAAACGAACGATACGATACCCTCACCGTGGTGACCAAATATTGGATAGAAGCCATGGACAAAGACGGACTGGAAGGACCGTTCTACCAGCATAACGATTTCTTATACCTCAATGGCAAAAGAACGGAGAGTCCTATCCGAATCATCTTGGAGAAAATCGAACAATAAATACGTCTCCAGACCTTCACGCTCAGTTAAATATGGTTAATGGGGGGGGTATTTTTCACCCACAAACTGTATCGA
>CALZOH010000065.1 GCA_945827465.1 uncultured Prevotellaceae bacterium | reverse complement strand
ACGGGACACTACGTTATAGAGCCCCAAATGAACTGTCTGACACTGCTCAGACGACTGAAGGGCGGCATGCAAACCCCCGTGAAACTGACCGTCGCGACGGTGAGAACACGCGAGAAACTGGCTGCTGACCTGGCCGAGAAGATGATGATGGACTCGACAGAAGTGATCAACGCCTTGCGTGACTCGTCGATATGTGCCGCATACGGCCTCGACACGGCCAACATCATCGGAATGTTCCTGCCCAACACGTATGAAATCTATTGGAACGTGACGGTTGACAACCTGATGAAAAGGATGAAAAAGGAGTCGGAGGCCTTCTGGACAGACGACAAAAAGGCTAAAGCCACCCGTTTGGGACTGACCCCGGAAGAAGTCATCACCCTCGCATCGATTATTGACGAGGAAACGGCCAACAACGGAGAGAAACCCGACGTGGCAGGGATGTATCTGAACCGTATCAAGCAAGGAATGCCCTTGCAAGCCGACCCCACCGTGAAGTTTGCACTGCAGCAATTTCAGCTACGACGCATTTATCACAGCATGTTGACCATCGATAACCCTTATAACACCTATAATCGGGAGGGATTACCGCCCGGACCGATCCGAATCCCCTCAATGGCGGGCATCAATGCCGTGCTGAATGCAACGGAACATGACTATCTATACATGTGTGCCAAGGAAGATTTCTCGGGAACACACCGATTTGCCAAGACTTACTCGGAACATCTGGCCAATGCCAGACGTTACACCAAAGCCCTGAACGAACGGGGCGTGAAATAACGGGGAAAACAAGACCGCGTCAACGGAACAAACGACGGTAAGCCGCCGGTGACTTGCCGGTACACTTCTTGAAAAAGCGACCGAACAACGATTGGTCGGAGAAGTGCATTTGCAAGGCGATCTCGTGAACGATGATGTTTTCAATACAGGTCTATGATCTCAAGACCATCTTCATAATGGAATGAAGGGATGGTTGCTCCCAAAAAGTCGGATAAGGCCCCGACTTCAATATGGTACATCTTACGCATAACACTCTATAATGTTTACACAAAAATAAAGATTTGTCCGATTACTACAAACTAAGGAAAATACAAATACGTAAACAGCCGAGAAACGAGTATAACAATAGCTTAATCAGGTAGAAACAAGGGTCAATTCAAAAAACAGGGGAACAAGACTTACATCTTACTCCCCTGAACAAAATATTAACAAAATAATAAATCCGGAATTTAATCGCCCGTGAAGTCTTCTTTGTTGATAACTCCAATCTGGGTCGAGCGCAAGAACTCTACGATGTTGTCGATTTCCCTACCACCGGGCACCTGTTCAATGATTTGCTTGATACCATCCATCAAGCTCGTCTTACCATGGAATACCAAACGATAAGCATTTGCAATATGATTCTGCACCTTGATATCGATACCGGCATTGGTAAGGATGGTACTATTGACTCCACCATACTCAATCGGATTGTGATGAGCTACGATATAAGGTGGAACATCACGACTGAAGCGACAACCGCTTTGCACCATGGCACAGCGACCCACGCGAGCACCAGGATTAGCAATCACATTACTACTCAAAATAGCCCGATCGTTGATTTCACAACAGCCGGCCACCTTGGTACCATAACCAATCACGGCATGATCGCAAATACGCACGTCATGAGAGATGTGAACACCCTCCATGATGAAGTTACCGTTACCTATAACCGTCTTACCCGACGAAAAAGTTGCACGATTTATCACCACATTCTCTCGGATGATGTTGTTGTCGCCAATCACCAACTCCGTTTTATCACCGACATACTCAAAGTCCTGCGGAACTGCAGCCAAAACGGTACCTTGATGCACCGTATTGTTCTTACCCATACGAGTACCGTTCATCACACTGACAAAAGGATAAATGGTACATCCTTCACCAATCACAACATCGCCTTCGATATAGGCAAAAGGCATAATCGTAACCTTGTCCCCGATTTGTGCAGCGGGGTCGACGAATGCCTGGGGATGAATATTCTTAGACATAATGTATCTTACTTTTGAAGGTTACTATTATTTGGACCCCCCGCCAAGGGCATAATAGAGGTTCACTACCGCCTGCATCTTGTTGAAATCATCGGCCACTTTCGATAACTGGGCCTGCAACAATGATTGCTGGGCACTGATCACATTCAGATAATTGTAATCACTTTTCGCTTTGAACAACTTCTCGGCTACCTCCACATTGCGCAGAAGGCTCTCTATCTGCACAGCCTCCAATTCACTGCGTTTACTCGACGACTGATAGAGTGTAAGAGCATTGCTCACCTCACTTCCGGCTTTCAATACAGATTGTTGCCAAGCAAGGAAAGCCTGCTCCTGCTGTGCCTTAGCTACCTTGAGCTGTGCCACCAACTGACCACGCTGGAAGATAGGCTGCGTAAGACGACCAACAGCCGAAGCCAACACCTTACCGGGATTGACAATACCTGCGCCACTGTTGTTGGTCCAGGCAGCAGAGCCGCTGATAGAGATATTGGGATAGAAGGACGAACGGGCCTTATTGACATTATAGAAGCAATTGGCCAAATTCATCTCGGCTGCATGTACATCAGGACGATTGGCCAAGAGCTGTACACCCACACCGACACTCAGGTCAGAAGTGAGTTGCTGATTCTCCAACTTTCCACGCTTGATATAACCGGGAGCCTCACACAAAAGAACCGAAAGCGAATTCTCAATTTCGCGAATCTGACGCTCTATCTCAGGAATACTGGCTTTAACTCCATAGTAGTTAGCCTTAGCCGACTGCACAGCCGACTCATCAACACCCGAAGCATACTTCTTTCGCTGCACCATCATCTCATATGTCTGCTTGGTAAGTTGCTCGGAGTTGCGAGAAATCTCCAACTGCTTGTCGAGCATCAGCAAGGTATAATAACAATTAGCTACATTGGCAATCAAACCCGAGCGAACAGCGCGCTGGTAATCTTCAGCCTGCAACATAGCAGCCTGCTGCGCACGCTTGGCATTGGTCAGCGAGCCAAAGAGATCTACTGTCCAACTGGCCTCAATCGGCAAAGAATAGACGCGATTAGCCTGACCGTAATTCCAAGAAGTCAACGACCCATTGGGAGAGAAAGAGAAGGACGGGAAGTAAGCCAACTTGGCAGCCGAAAGCATAGCCTTTGCCTGCTTCACAGAGAGCGCAGCCGAAAGCAAGTCGGTATTGTTCGCCAAAGCTGAATCAATCAACTGCTGCAGATATATATCTGTAAACACCTGACGCCAAGGAATACTTCCCAATGTTGTGGTATCGGTCGACGACAGACTGCTAGTAGTCGTAGCCAGATCACGAATCAAATCAGACGTATCCAAATTAGGACGCTCATATTTGTTGTAGATGCCGCAACTGCCGAAGAGAAGTGAGCAGGAAAGCATTAAATAAACGGTCTTTTTCATTTTTCTTCTTTTTTATCGCTTAAAGAATTCTTATCAATAGAACAGGTATACTGCTTCAACTCTGAATCGTTTTCGCCAGTAATCAGTCCCACAAACTTCATAGGCTTGATCTTCTCCTGCAAGTACTGGAAGAACACGAACAAGGCAGGAACGATGAAGATCTGACAAATCATACCGATCAACATACCACCAACAGCAGCGGCACCCAAGGTTCGGTTACCATTCGCACCTACACCCATAGCAAACATCATCGGCAACAAACCTATGACCATTGCCAATGAGGTCATCAGAATAGGACGCAGACGAGCACCCGCACCCAAAATGGCACTATACTTGATAGCCATACCAGTTTGACGACGTTCAAGGGCAAACTGTACAATCAAAATGGCGTTCTTAGCCAACAGACCAATCAACATAATTAGTGAGATCTGCATGTAGATGTCGTTACTATGTCCAAACAACTGAGTGAAGATGAACGAACCTGCTAAACCGAACGGGATAGACAGAATAACAGATAACGGCAAAAGGTAGCTTTCGTACTGAGCACTCAAAATGAGGTAGACGAAGATGATACACAGAATGAAGATCAAACCGGTAGTATTGCTGGCTTTCTGCTCCTCACGAGTCAAACCGGAATATTCATATCCGTAACCAGCGGGCAGAGAAGTAGACGACACTTCTGAAATGGCCTTGATAACATCACCCGAAGAATAACCTGTATTAGGCGTTACATTCACACTGATACTGGTAAAGAGGTTGAAGCGGTTAATATTGGCCGGACCATACACACGACGCAAAGAACAGAACTCACTGACAGGAGCCATTCCCGACGGAGTACGAACATAAATGTCGTTCAATCCTTCGGGATGCATACGGCTCTCTACCGTTCCCTGAATCATCACACGGTATAACTTACCATAAGAGTTAAAGTTTGAAGCATACAAACCTCCATAGTAACCCTGCAAAGTAGTCAGTACAGTTGAAGGAGTGATGCCGGCCTGCTTACACTTAGCCACATTCACATCCACCATATACTGTGGATAATTCGGATTATAAGAAGTCATCGCCAATTGAACTTCAGGACGCTTATTCAACTCGGCCAAGAAATCCTTGGTTACCTCGAAGAACTTGTTCAAGTCACCACCCGTCTTATCTTGCATTGATAGGGTCAAAGCATTGGTAGCAGAGAATCCGGAAATCATCGGAGGAGCAAAGGCAATAATCTGAGCATCCTTGATTTTAGATGTCTGCAGATAAATCATACCTAATACAGCATTGGCACTCTGTCCCATATTACGCTCGGCAAAAGGCTTTAACTTAATGATGAATGTAGCCTGGTCAGAACCTTGACCGGCTATAAAGTTATAACCTACCAACTGCACACGAGTAGCAATAGCCGGATTTGCTCCTAACATAGAGTCAACCGTATTGATCACTTGTTGCGTACGTGCCTGACTGGTAGCAGGAGGCATAGAAAGCGTACAGAAGATTGTACCGGTATCTTCATCAGGAACCAAACCGGTACGAGTGGTAGCCATGGATACAATCAGCACTACGATTCCGATAATCAAACTTCCAACTACAAGAATCGGACGTTTGATCCAAGTTTCAACTCCGCGCTTGTATTTTTCTACTGTTTTGTCAAATGCTACGTTAAACGAAGCGTGCATACGATCAATGCGACTCATCTTGCGCTCCGAACCATCTTCATTCTTTGGCTTCAGGAAAATGGCACACAGAGCCGGCGAAAGGGTAAGTGCGTTGATAGCCGAGATGAAAATGGACACAGCCATCGTAATACCAAACTCACGATAGAATGTTCCTGACGTTCCACCAATGAATGATACCGGAATAAATACGGAGGCCATCACCAACGTAATGGAAATGATAGCACCCGATATTTCATTCATGGCATCAATAGACGCCGTTAGCGCACTCTTGTATCCTTGGTCGAGTTTTGCATGGACAGCTTCAACTACCACAATGGCATCGTCGACCACAATCGCAATGGCCAAAAGCAAGGCCGACAAAGTAAGCAAGTTGATGGAAAATCCGAAAATATTCAAGAAGAAGAATGTACCGATCAACGATACCGGAACGGCAATCAACGGGATCATTGTTGAGCGCATATCCTGCAAGAAGACATACACCACGAAGAATACAAGAACCAGCGTTAAAATCAAGGTCTTCACAACCTCTTCAATACTGGCATAAAGAAACTCGGTTACGTCATACGTAACCTTATATACCATACCGGGAGGAAAATCCTTGGCCTGCTCCTCGAGAACGCTTTTACAAGCCTTGGCAATCTCATTAGCATTTGAACCGGCTACCTGCTGAATCATAGCCATCACAGCCGGATGGTTGTTGTCGCGCATTGACACGGAATACTCCAAACCGCCGAGTTCAATATCGGCTACGTCGCGCAGATATAGAGACTGACCGTCTTTGGTACTTGAAAGCAGGATGCTTCCAAACTCTTCAGCCGTCTTTAAACGTCCCTTATAACGCATCGTATATTCATAAGCCATATCAGAACGCTCACCAAATGAACCAGGAGCAGCCTCAATGTTCTGTTCTGCCAATACAGCAGAAACATCAGACGGCATCAAGCCATATTGTTTCATCACGTCAGGCTTGAGCCAAATACGCATTGAGTAGGTCTTCATACCCGGAGAGTTTACCTCACCTACTCCCTGTACACGCTTCAAAGCCGGAATTAAGTTGATATCGGCATAATTCGTAAGGAACTCATCATCGTAACGTCCGTCTTCAGTAGTCAAAGAGAACATCAACACCTGCGAAGACTGACGTTTCATAACCATCACACCCACACGAGTAACTTCGGCAGGCAGCAATGACTGAGCCTGCTGTACGCGGTTCTGCACGTTCACAGCAGCCATATCAGGATCAATATCCTGGTTGAAGTACACGGTAATGCTGGCCGAACCGGAATTATCAGCAGAGGAAGTCATGTAGGTCATACCTTCCACACCATTGATGTTTTCCTCCAAGGGAGCCAGCACAGAGTTTTCTACTGTACGGGCATCAGCACCAGTATAAGTTGTACGCACCATAATCGTTGGAGGAGCAATATTCGGATACTGCTCAATAGGTAGCGTAACCAAACCGATAAAACCCAGAATCACGATTAAAATAGAAATAACAGTTGATAGTACCGGGCGCTTTATAAAGTTTGTAAATGTCATAAATTACTATTTTAATGTCCATATTTCCCAGCTTAGCATCGAATTATAACCCGGGAAAAAAGATTGTTTTAATGGATTATTTGCCAAAAGCTTTCTTCATTTCTTTATAGTTACCTTGGATGCGTCCCAACTTTTGGGCTTCTTCCAGACTTTTTGCATATTGTTCTTCAGTGACGGGCTTGATCTCTGCACCATCAGTTAGTTTTGTGATACCCTTGGTCACAATTCGGTCACCGTCTTTCAAACCTTTGGTCACAATATAATTCTGACCATCATTCTGGGGATCTACTTCAATGGCTGTATATGAAACCTTGTTGTCTTTACCCAAAACATATACAAAGACCTTATCTTGAACTTCAGCCGTAGCAGCCTGCGGAATAATAATCACGCCTTCTGTCTTACGGGTAATAATGATATTACCTTGACCTCCTGACTTCAATAGATGATCGGGATTGGCAAAGTCGGCACGAACACTCACCGAACCGGTATTCTGATCGATCACACCGCTCACTGTTGACACATGTCCAACCTGAGTATAAATGCTTCCGTCTGCCAACTCAAGTTGTACTTCAGGGAAAGCTTCAATCACATTCTTTCCTTCAGATGCACGTGTCATTTCAAGAATCTGTTTTTCGTTGACAGAGAAATAAACATACATCTCATCAATATTAGATACTACCGTAAGCGGAGTTGCCATCGAAGAACTGACAAGGCTTCCTACACGATAAGGGATGGTACCAACAACACCATCACTGGGACTCGTCACATTACAATATGACAAATTGTCACGAGCAGAAACTACAGCTGCTTCAGCCTGAGCTACGGTAGCCTTAGCCGTTGCATAACTGTTGGCTGCAGATTGGAGGTCAAAATCACCGACGATGTTCTGATTGTAAAGTTCTTTCTTATTATTATAAGTCAATTCTGCTGTTGCAAGGGCAGATTTGGCTGAATTAAGAGAGGCTTCAGCTTGATTGAGTACCGCACGATACTGAACATTATCTATGGTAAACAACACTTGTCCTTTGCGAACAACGGAACCTTCGTCAACACATAACTTGGTAATGAAGCCGGAGATTTTCGGACGAATTTCAATATCCTGCTTTCCACGGATAGTGGCCGGATAAGAACTACTCATTTCAGAATTAGTCGACTGAATAGTAATTACCGGATACTCATTTGACTGAGGAAGTCCTCCTTGTTTGTTACCGCAAGAGGACATCAATGATGCGCTTACTGCAAGCACAATCATGGGTAATAGTTTCTTTACTGTTCCCTTCATCTTGATATTGTTTTTATTAGATTATTTTCTATTGTATTTATTGATAAACTAAGTATATTCAAAAACGGAATACAAAGTTACAGCAAAATCAGGCGTACAAGTTTATTTTCTCCCTTATTTTTAAACAATTAAAGTTGATTAAGAAATGAACGGATAATGTTTGATTATACATACACTCCTACATTAATTTTATGCCTATTCCGGAATTGCTGCGATGATTGTAATTCGGCTGCAAAATTCACAATTTATTTGCGATTAAAACAAGTCATTTTCTCCATTATCATAGTCAAATTTTCCCAATCGAAGGGTAACAAAAGCAATAAGACTGCCTAAGGGAACGCATCCCATTAGTTCAGCCCTATTACACGTATTTAAATACTCCGTAAATCTCTAAACACTCTTCTTCTCCTCAAGCATCTGAGCATAGATGCGAGCAGCACATCTAACAAGTTCGGGACAAGGCCTCTTCTTGTAATAGGCAGCCGTACGCTCTGAAGGCATTGCCGACTCTGTCTTATTACCCATCTGAAGGAGTTCGCTACAAACGATAGACCCGTTTTCCGCCTTGAAACGCTCTGCCAATTCACGTACCATGGCATAGTTTCTTGCTTTTAACTCCCTGTCGTCAGGGTTAGTAGTACCTGACTCAAGTCCTGCTAACAGAAACATACCTGTCACAGTTCCACACGTTAGACGCATACGCCCCATGCCTCCGCCAAAAGATGCCGATGCAAGTAGTGCCTGTTCTTCTGTAAGACCATATAGGTCAGCAAAAGCGGCCGTTACCGATTGAGCACAATTATAACCTTTCATAAATAGAGCATAGGCTTTTTCAATCCGATCTTCGTACATTTTTATTGTGAATATAGGTTGGAAACGACATTTTGACTAACTTCGCGACAACAAAGTTAAGACATTTATTTCTTATGAAGAAACTACTCTTTTTCTTTTCAATAAGCCTTACGCTATTATCAAGCTGCCAGCGCAGCTTTGATGAGAAATGCCAATTGGAAGCCCTCAAGGAAACTCAAACTAAATGCCCTCGAGAAATAACACCAGGTATCACTTGCGACAGCATTCATTACGATACAACCATGAGGTCAATGATTTACTACTACACCATGAGCGATGAGTATGACAACCCTTCCACCATTGCAGCAGGAAAAGATAAATTCAACGATGCTTTACGCAACCAAATTATCAACTCTATTGAACTGAAGAAATACAAAGAAAATGGTGTTGGTTTTCGATATGTTTATTTCTCGAAGTCAACACATAATGTATTGCTGGACTTGCATTATACTCCAAAAGACTATCAATAAAAGTCGATACAACTTAAAACATTATAATAAGGCCCGAGTAAAATAACCCGGGCCTTATAGTTATGATAACCTAAAACTTATTATTCTATGGGTTTCATATTGGTATATACATTCTGCACATCGTCAAAGTCCTCCAACTTCTCAACCATCTTTTCAATGGTTGCACGAGCATCTGCATCTATATCCTTGAGATCATTGGGGATGTAGGTAAATTCACCGCCAATATCTTCAAATCCTTGTTCCTCGAGAAAATGCTGAATCTGTGCATAACTCTTTGGATCGCCATAGATGGTAATGGTATTCTCCTCCTCATCCTCATCAAACTCATCTTCTACATTTAAGTCAATCAGTTCCAAGATGAGTTCATCCATATCGAGGCCATCCTTTTTCTTAAAAGTGAACACACACTTATGGTCAAATAGATACGAAAGTGAACCAGTGGTACCCAAAGTTCCGCTAAACTTATTGAAGACGGAACGCACATCACCAACTGTACGAGTAGTATTATCCGTAAGAGTATCTACAAAGATAGCTATTCCGTGAGGGCCGTATCCTTCATAGGTTACTTCTTTATAATCGCTTTGGTCCTTGCCCATTGCGTTCTTGATAGCTCTCTCAATATTGTCTTTAGGCATGTTCTCACGCTTGCAGGTAGCAATTACTGAACGGAGTGAAGGGTTATTTTCAGGTTCCGGACCGCCGGCCTTTACAGCAATGGCGATTTGCTTACCCAAACGTGTAAAAGTTTTGGCCATATGTCCCCAACGTTTCAGCTTAGCAGCTTTACGATATTCAAATGCTCTTCCCATGGGTTGATGTTCTGTTTATAATTCTATTTAGTTGATATTAATTATTTCGATTGATTTATCTCAAGGTTGCTCCCAACTGATTTTGAAGGTTGCGAATGAGGCTCTGCATCACCTTATCGATTTGTTTGTCATTAAGCGTACGCGTTTCATCCTGCAACACAAAATTGACGGCATAACTTTTCTTGCCCGCCGGCAGATTCTTCCCTTCATAAACATCGAAGAGTTCAACCTTTTTAAGTAGTTTTTTCTCGGTTGAATAAGCAACTGTTTCTATCTGCAAGAAAGTAACATCGGTATCTACAAGCAATGCCAAGTCACGACTTACAGCCGGGAAATTGCTGATTTCATGGAATAATACACGATTCTTACGCGTAGCTTGCATCAGATAGGTCCAATTCAACTCTGCAAAATAAACTGGAGCCGTAATCTCAAAACGAGCAGTTAACTTAGGATTTACTACGCCGAAAGTAGCCAAAACCTTCTTACCTGATCCGACAAGTTGCAACGCCTGCGAGAAGATATCATTCTGAACTTCTTCCATCTTCAAGAATGCAATAGACAAGCCCAAACGACTCAAAATATTCTCCACATACGCTTTCAATTGATAGAAGTTTGCATCTTCATCGGCATGCGCCCACGAACTCTCAATACACTTTCCGGTAATCCATAGTCCCATGTATTGCATTTCGCTATAACCACTCAACGACTGCTCATCATGGTGCTGTGAAGCATCGAATGAATAGCAGTTTCCAAATTCAAAGAAACGCAGGTTGGTATTGCGATAATTGATATTACGCTTCAGAGATTCAAGACCGCCAAAAAGAAGCGACTGACGCATTACGTTGAGATCTTCACTCAACGGATTCATCAAGGTCACACAATGTTCGGGAGCAAAGGTTTCCAAACCAGAATAATATTCCTTGCGGGTTAATGAATTATTGAGTATTTCGTTAAAACCAGCACCTACTAACTGCTCTGCAATTAAATTTTGCAGTTTATTACTCCTATCAGTTTCACCCTTAATAGTCAGCGTTGAGTTTAGTGATGCAGGAATCTCAATATTGTTGTACCCATAAATACGTAGAATATCTTCCACAACATCACAAGGATGTGTTACATCTGTACGATAAGGAGGCACAATCAACTTCAAGCCCTCCGAGTTTTCTTCAACAACCTGCATTTCAAGGCTCTCAACAATATTGTGAATCACTTCAGGCTGAAGTCTCTCTCCTATAAGATCATATACATACTGATAATCAAGTTTAACTTCAAAACCAGGAAAACCTTGCGGATGAGTATCCTTTATCTCCATGGAGATAGTACCACCAGCTAATTGTTGGGCCAAGATGGCTGCCTGCTTGAGCGCATAAATCTGTCCGTTAGGATCAATGCCACGCTCAAACCGGAAACTGGCATCAGTACTCAAGCCATGACGGCGTGCACTCTTGCGTATGCTTGTCGGATTAAAATAAGCACTTTCAAAAAGCACATTCGTAGTCGACTCATATGTACCAGAACCTTTTCCACCAAACACGCCGGCAATACACATGGCATCTTTTACATTACAGATAGTAATATCTTCGTGCGATAACTTGTGCTCCACACCATCAAGAGTAACAAAAGGTGTACCATCCGGCATTGACTTAACAATCACCTTACCGCCTTCAATCATATCGGCATCAAAACAATGCAACGGCTGACCATAGGCAAACATAATATAGTTAGTAATATCTACAATGTTATTGATGGGACGTAATCCAATAGTTCTCAAACGATTTTGCAACCATTCAGGACTTTCCTTCACTTCACATCCCTTTAGAGTAACGGCACAATAACGAGGACATTTCTCCTCATCTTCCACCTCTACCGAAATATCAAGGTCATGATTGTCTATCTTAAAAGCATCACAATCGGGACGATGCAATGTTGCCGGCTTCCCGTTACTCAGAAGCCAAGCATAAAGATCGCGAGCAACACCATAATGTGAACAAGCATCAGAGCGATTGGGAGTAATATCAACTTCAATCACATAATCACTCTCCACATGATAGTATTCAGCAGCAGGAGTACCGACTACGGCATCTTGAGGTAAAACAATAATACCTTGGTGATCGGTTCCAATACCTATTTCGTCCTCAGCACAAATCATGCCATTGCTGGCAACACCTCGTAACTTTGATTTTTTAATAACAAATTCCTCATCGCCATCATAAAGTTTACAACCGATCGTAGCCACTACGACCTTCTGTCCGGCTGCCACATTGGGTGCACCGCAAACAATCTGCTGAGGTTCGCCCTCACCAAGGTCGACCGTGCACACATGAAGATGATCGGAATTAGGATGCGCCTCGCAAGTCAACACTTCACCAATTACGAGGCCCTTCAAACCTCCCTTAATGGTCTGCTGCTCTTCAAGGCCTCCAACTTCAAGTCCGATAGAAGTCAAGGCATCGCATACCTCTTGAGGCGTCAGATTGAAATCCACATAGTCTTTCAACCATTTATAAGATATATTCATTATCTATGTATTTTATTTTCTGAAAACTGCGGCGCAAAATTACTGCAAAAATCTTAATCAGCAAAACGACATGGAGCTAAAGTACATCCTTACTCGTCAGAAACCGATTTAGAATTCAGGTTCTCTCCCAGGTCCCAATGGATCTAAATCGGGTGGAACTACTCCCATCTGCACCGGATCATGTAGACTAAATGAATCACCTGTATCTACACTTGATATTTGTTCTTGCATGGCACCACCTTCTATTATATTGTCGTCCGGATTTTGGAAACGGGCAAACTTACCCTTAAACGTCAGCAACACATCACCTACACCACCATTACGATGCTTGGCAATAATGATTTGGGCCATTCCTCGCAAGTCATTCCCTTGATCGTCTTTATAAATATGGTAATACTCCGGACGATGAATAAACAGCACCATATCGGCATCCTGTTCTATGGCACCCGATTCGCGCAAATCACTTAACTGAGGACGTTTTGCCTCATTACCCTCACGCTGTTCCACGCCACGATTAAGCTGACTGAGGGCAATGATCGGAATATTTAACTCCTTGGCAAGCCCCTTTAGTGAACGACTGATCGTACTCACCTCTTCTTGACGACTACCAAATTTCATTCCTGAAGCATTCATCAACTGTAAATAGTCGATCATAATCATCTTTATTCCATGTTCGCGAACCAAACGACGGGCTTTCGTACGAAGTTCAAAAATTGAAAGCGAAGCCGTATCATCCACAAATAGAGGAGCACCATATAAATCTTTAATTTTATAGTCCAACTGCTCCCACTCATACGACTGCAACTGTCCTGAACGTATTTTTTCACTCTCAATTTGACAAACATTCGTAATCAAACGATTCACCAGCTGAACGTTCGACATTTCAAGCGAAAAGAATGCAAGTGGAATACCTTGATCAACAGCAATGTTTTTTGCCATGCTAAGCGCGAAGGCAGTTTTTCCCATGGCCGGACGAGCCGCAATAATGATCAAATCAGAGTTTTGCCAACCACTCGTTATCTTATCCAAATCCTTAAATAAAGATGCTATACCACTTAAACCATCCTTACGTTTTGATGCATCATGAAGCATCTTATAAGCATCTCTAATAACAGGATCTATCTGCGTATAATCTTTCCTCAAATTACTCTGTGAAATGGCGAACAAACCGGCTTCTGCTTCCTGCATTAACTCAGTAACGTCCTTCATCTCATCAAAAGCATCCGTTTGAATGCGACTGGTGTAAGAAATCAACTGACGGGCCAAATACTTTTGAGCAATAATTAAAGCATGGTATTCCAAATGAGCTGAACTGTTGACATCTTCACATAGTTTAGCCACATAATAAGGTCCACCAACATCTTCCAGAGTGCCCAATTCTTTCAACTTGTTTGTTACTGTCAACATATCGACAGGCTTTTCATGCATTACTAATGCTTGAACTGCTTCAAATACCAATTGGTTGCGACGCTCATAAAAACTCTCTACTTTGAGTGTCTCGCTAATCATGGAATAAGCGTCACCATCTATCATCAACGCACCTAAAACGGCGCGTTCAAGTTCAGGAGCCTGCGGTTGCAAATGGGTAAAATTTTCTTCTTCTGAAACTGCACGTCGCTGGAAACGACTATTTTTTTTACTATCGGCCATTGTTCTCAAATTTCAAGTACAAAGATAATCTCAAATCGGTCATCAGAGCTATGATGATAACAACTTTTTTGAGTAGACGTTGCACAATACTCATAGCGAGCGTACAAATAAGCGAAAGGGTCCCAATCTTCTGACTGGAACCCTTCTTCAAAAAAACGG
>CALZOH010000064.1 GCA_945827465.1 uncultured Prevotellaceae bacterium | reverse complement strand
TATACTACTATTTTGTTGTAGTCTGACACAGTTTATTTTACACTCTCAACTTCAATGCCTTTTTGTACACGTGCAAAACCCCTTGAACTAACTTCAATATCCTTTTGTACACGGCGCAAGCCCCCTTGAACTAACTTCAATACCCTTTTGTACACGTGCAAAATCCCACGGAACTAACTTCAAGGCCTTTTTGCACACGTGCAAAACCACCATGCAAACGTTCAATGCCCTTTTGCACACGGCGCAAAACCGTCCTGCAAACGTTCAATGCCCTTTTGCACACGGCGCAAAACCGTCCTGCAAACGTTCAAAGCCTAATTGTTCACGATGCAAAACCGTCCTGCAAACGTTCAATGTCCGATTGTTTACACTGCAAATCCTCTCGAAAGAACTTCAGAGGTTGATTGTTCATGGCGCAAGACTGCTATGCCAGTGTTCAATGCCTGATAGTTGATATCGTTAAACTTCATTGCTTAGCATGGGAATTTTCACTTTGTATATGAGATTCTTTCTTTCCATTATGAACGTTGGTATATTTATGTGCAAACAAAGTATTTTGTCATGGTATTTTTGTTGCATGGTCATGTCTATTTGAGAACATGAAGGGCCTCATGTGAATCATCTTCTTTTAAGTGTATAGCGCGCGTGCGGGATAATCGGTCGTTTTTGAGGCTTACACCATTATTTTTTACTACTTTTGCAGCCTAAAACAAAGAAATACATTGATTCATGGGACAAGATCTTTTTACAGCAGCACCTTATCGAGTTGCAAATATTGAATTGGCCGAATTTGGTCGTCAGGAAATACGTATTGCAGAACACGAAATGCCGGGATTGATGGCTTTGCGAGCAAAGTATGCTGAGTCGCAACCTCTCAAGGGCGCACGTATTATGGGCTCACTTCATATGACCATTCAAACAGCAGTGTTGATACGTACTTTGGTTGCTTTAGGTGCTGATGTACGTTGGTGCTCTTGCAATATTTATTCTACACAAGACCATGCTGCGGCGGCTATCGCTGCTCAGGGTGTTCCGGTGTTTGCTTGGAAGGGTGAAACACAAGAAGAGTATTGGTGGTGTGCGTTGCAGGCAATGAATTTCCCCAATGGTCAATTGCCCAATATGATCGTGGATGATGGTGGCGACGCTACTTTGATGATCCATTTAGGCGTTAAGGCCGAAGATAATTCTGCGATTCTTGATACTCCTTCTGAAAGTGATGACGAGGCAGCGTTGAAGGAGTTGCTGAAAAAGGTGTTGAATGAACAGCCGGAACGTTGGCATGCTACAGCTCGTAGTATAAAGGGCGTGAGCGAAGAGACCACAACGGGTGTTCATCGTTTGTATGCCATGCAGAAGAACGGCGAACTGCTTTTCCCGGCTTTCAATGTGAATGACTCGGTTACTAAGAGCAAATTTGATAATCTTTATGGTTGTCGCGAGTCTTTGCTTGATGGTATTCGTCGAGCAACCGATGTGATGGTGGCCGGTAAGGTTTGTGTTGTTTGTGGCTATGGTGATGTCGGAAAGGGTAGTGCGCAGAGTCTGAGGTCGTGTGGTGCTCGTGTGCTGGTCACCGAAGTCGATCCGATCTGTGCTTTGCAGGCAGCCATGGAAGGTTTTGAAGTCGTTACAATGGAAGAGGCTGCTCCGCGTGGTAATATTTTTGTGACAGCAACCGGAAATATCGATGTGATTACTTTGGAACATCTTTATCAGATGCCTGATGAAGCAATTGTGTGCAATATCGGCCATTTTGATGGCGAGATTCAGATAGATCGTTTGCGTAAGGATAAAAATGTAAAACGTACCAATATTAAACCGCAAGTTGATAGCTATCTCTTCCCTGACGGTCATCATGTTACTGTATTGGCTGACGGTCGTTTGGTTAATTTGGGTTGTGCTACCGGTCATCCGAGTTTTGTTATGAGTAATTCATTCACCAATCAAACTTTGGCACAAATAGAACTCTTTACCCAACAATACGAGGTGGGCGTTTACGTGCTTCCGAAGAGGTTGGATGAAGAGGTGGCCCGTCTGCATTTGGCCAGTGTAGGTGCTCATCTAACTAAACTTACGCAGGCTCAAGCCGAATATATCGGTGTAGAAGTAGAGGGACCGTTTAAATCAGAGTTCTATCGTTATTAAAGAGTTTGTTCTTGCGGCGTCCATTGTTGAATGGGCTTGTTGCAGGAACTTCCGTTTATAAAGAATTATCCATTATCATGAATCAAATGATTAAAAAGATTGGGCCCGACGTAGTGGCATTGCTTTTTCTGTTATGTCTTTCGTTGGCCTACTTCTTTGTTCCGGTAACGCAGGACCTCGTTTTGACGGGATCAGATAATACCACCGGAATCGGGCTTGGACAGGAAATTGCACGCCATCAAGAAAAAACGGGTGAGGTTACCCGTTGGACGAATGCCATTTTCGGCGGTATGCCAACCTATCAGATTACTCCGAATTACGGTTCGCGTACGGCATTGAGTTGGTTGCGTACTATTTATGAGCTTGGCCTGTCGGGAGCCTTGATGTACGTGTTTATTCTGTTGACGGGATTCTATATCCTGATGCGTACGCTGCGTTATAAGGCTTGGCTTTCTGTACTGGGAGCCATTGCATGGGCTTTCTCGTCATACTTCTTTATAATTATTGGCGCCGGACACATTTGGAAGGTGCTGACGTTGGCATTCATTCCTCCTACCATTGCGGGTATGATTCTTTGCTATCGTGGAAACTATCTGTGGGGTGGTGTGCTTACAGCCTTATTCATGGCCTTCCAGATTTTATCAAATCATTTACAGATGACGTATTATTTTGGTTTTGTCATGCTGTTTATGATTGTAGGATATCTTGTTCAGGCTATTCGTCAACATCAGATGCCGCGTTTCTTGAAAGCAACGGGAGTTTTTGTAGTGGCCAATATGCTGGCTTTAGCGGCCAATTTGCCCAGCCTTTATCATACGTATGAGTATAGTAAAGAGTCCATGCGTGGTACGGCATCGGTCGCTTCAACAGCAACGCCGAAAAAGAGCGGTTTGAGTAAGGACTATATTACGCAGTGGAGCTACGGTATCGGTGAAACCTGGACACTTCTTGTTCCCAATGTCAAGGGTGGAGCCTCCGTTCCTTTGGCGTATAATGAAAAGGCCATGGAAAAGGCCGACCCGCAGTTGTCTCAACTGTATCGTCAGATTGGGCAGTATTGGGGAGATCAACCCGGAACGTCCGGTCCCGTTTATGTTGGAGCCTTTATCTTGTTGTTGTTCTTTTTGGGCATCTTCCTCGTAAAAGGTCCCTTAAAGTGGAGTTTGTTGTTTGCCACCGTGTTTAGTATTTTGTTATCCTGGGGACATAATTTCATGGGTCTGACGGACTTCTTTATTGATTATGTTCCGATGTACAATAAGTTCCGAACGGTAGCTTCCATTTTGGTGATTGCCGAGTTTACCATCCCCTTGTTGGCGATGATGGCATTGGCACGTATCTTTGAGGAGCCGGACTTGCTCAAGAAGAAAGCCTGGGCGCTTTATTCCAGTTTCGGCCTGACCGGCGGCATAGCGTTGCTGTTTGCATTGTTGCCCACTGTCTTCTTCCCGTCTTATTTGTCGCAGGATGAAACTACGCAACTTGCTCGTGCTTTCGGAAGTAATCCGGAGGCGCTCAACCTCATTACAAATAATTTGTCGGAAGTGCGTCAGTCTATCTTTGTTGCTGATGCTTGGCGTAGTTTCTGGGTGGCAGCTGTCGGATTTGTTCTTTTGCTGGCATATCGTTTCAACAAGGTGAAGCCGATGCCTCTTACCTTGTGTGTGATACTTCTGTGTTTGATAGATCTTTTTGCCATCAACAAGCGTTATCTGAACGACGACAACTTCGTAGAGGAGCATGTCAATGAACAGAGCTATGTCAAGACGGCGGCTGATGAAATGATCTTGTCTGATCAGAGCCTGGATTATCGAGTGTTGAATTTAGCACGCAATACGTTTAATGAGAACGAAACCGCCTATTATCATAAAAGTATCGGTGGTTATCATCCGGCCAAACTCGGACGTTATAATGATTTGATTAATTATTGCATCACTCCTGAGCGCGAGCGCATAATTCGTGCTGTAGAAGCGCAGCAGGGCAATATGATGGAACTGAATTACGACTCCATTTGTCCGGTGTTGAACATGCTTAATATGAAGTATGTGATTTTCCCCGTTGGCGGCGGACAAGAAGTTGCTCATCTGAATCCGGCTGCTTATGGCAATGCCTGGTTTGTGCAGAAAATACAGTTTGTCAAATCGTCCAATGAAGAATTGCAGGTGTTGAAAACCATCGATCCGCATACCGTGGCTGTGGCCAATGAAGAGTATAAGGATGTGTTGGCCGGTCCGCTTTCCGGCAGTGTAATCGATACGGCCAGCGTAGTTCGTTTAGTTTCATACGAAGCCAACGAATTGAAGTATGAAGTAGAATCGCCTACTGGTGGTATCGTGGTGTTCTCTGAAGTGTTCTATCCCGGATGGAAGGCTACATTGGACGACCAGCCTTTGTCGCTGGCACGTGCCAATTATGTGTTGCGTGCAGCCTATGTTCCGGCCGGTCATCATGTTATTCATATGGAGTTCAAACCGGCGAGTGTAAGTACTACCGAGACGATTGCTTATGTGGCATTGGCTCTCTTGTTGGTTGCGTTGGTTTATCTGGTGATTCATTCCATTCGTTCAAAAAAAAATAACGAAAAGTAGATATACATTATATAATATGGCAATTGCAAAACCCAATATACCCAAGGGTACGCGTGACTTCTCGCCCACTGAGATGGCCAAGCGTAACTATATCTTTAATACCATTCGTGACGTATTTGCTCTCTACGGATTCCGTCAGATTGAAACACCTTCTATGGAGAATCTTTCTACGTTGATGGGAAAGTATGGAGAGGAAGGAGATAAACTTCTTTTCAAAGTATTGAATTCTGGTGATTTCAAACAATGCATTATGTCGTCAGATTGGCAGGAACATACGGCCAACCAGTTGGCGCCTCGTCTTTGCGAGAAGGGCCTGCGTTACGATCTCACCGTTCCTTTTGCCCGTTATGTGGTGCAGCATCACGATGAACTTCAATTCCCTTTCAAGCGTTATCAGATTCAGCCTGTTTGGCGAGCTGATCGTCCTCAGAAGGGCCGTTATCGCGAATTTTATCAGTGTGATGCCGATGTGGTTGGTTCCAACTCATTATTAAATGAGGTGGAGTTGATGCAGATTGTCGACACCGTGTTTACGCGCCTGGGAGTGAGAATCTGTTTGAAGATCAACAATCGGAAGATTCTGACAGGAATGGCCGAGCATATCGGTGCTCCTGATAAAATTGTTGAGATTACTACCGCTATTGACAAGCTGGATAAAATCGGTATTGAGAAAGTTCGTGAGGAATTGCAGGCCAACGGGCTCTCCGATGAGGCCATTGCTAAGTTGCAGCCGCTCTTTGAAATTAGCGGAAGCAACGAGGAGCGTTTGGATGCCATTAGCCAAATGCTTCATGACAGTGAAGTGGGGCTTAAGGGGATTGAAGAATGTCGTTTTGTGCTTCAGTCGTTACAAGCGCTTAATTTAAAGAATGCTGTTGAGTTCGACCTGACGCTGGCGCGCGGATTGAACTACTATACGGGTTGTATCTTTGAAGTAAAAGCTTTAGACGTGGTGATTGGTAGTATAACGGGTGGCGGTCGTTATGATAATCTGACCGGAATCTTCGGTTTGCCCGGTTTGAGTGGTGTGGGTATCTCGTTTGGTGCCGACCGCATCTTCGATGTTCTCAATCAATTGGATCTTTATCCCAAGGATATTACAACCGGTGTACAATTGCTCTTTATCAATTTCGGTCCTGCTGAGGCTGCCTGTTGTATTTCGCTGGCAGCCCGTGCCCGTCAGGCGGGACTTCGCACGGAGGTTTATCCCGATTCGGTCAAGATGAAGAAGCAAATGAACTATGCCAACGCTGTGGGCGTCCCCTTTGTGGCTCTTGTAGGTGAGAATGAAATGCAGAGCGGCACCGTTTCGCTCAAGAATATGCTCACAGGAGAACAAAAGGCCATGACCATTGAGGAGGCTATTGATACAATCAAACAAATAACAACCGATTAAGGTCTGTGCTGCGAATGGTGATACAGATCTGAATAAATAGAAATAGAAGAATGGATAAGAAATTTAAGCGCACCTTGGTTACAGCTGCTCTTCCGTATGCCAACGGTGGTGTTCACATAGGCCACTTGGCCGGCGTATATGTTCCTTCTGACATTTACGTCCGCTATTTGCGCCTCAAGGGAGAGCCTGTGTTGTTTATCTGTGGTTCTGATGAACATGGCGTGCCCGTTACGATGCGTGCCCGTAAGGAGGGATGTACTCCCCAAGACGTGGTGGACCGTTATCATCATCTTATCAAGAAAAGTTTTGAAGATTTCGGTATCAGTTTTGATGCTTTCGGTCGTACCAGTTCCGAGACCCACCATCGTGTGGCTTCAGAATTTTTCCGTCATCTGTATGATAAGGGCGTTTTCTTGGAAAAAGAGAGTGAACAATATTATGATGAAGAGGCCAAGACTTTTTTGGCAGACCGCTACATCATGGGCGAATGTCCGCATTGCCATGCTGAGGGAGCTTATGGCGATCAGTGTGAGAAGTGCGGATCGGCCTTGAGTCCTACAGAATTGATTAATCCTCACAGCACGGTAAGCGGTAGCAAACCTGTGATGAAAAAGACCAAACATTGGTATCTTCCCCTTGATCAGGATCAGCCGTGGCTGGAGCAGTGGATTCTTAACGAACATAAGGAATGGCGTCCGAATGTGTATGGCCAGTGCAAGAGTTGGCTCGACACCGGGCTGCAACCGCGTGCTGTAAGTCGCGATTTGGATTGGGGTATTCCGGTTCCTGTTGAAGGCGCTGAGGGTAAAGTTCTCTACGTTTGGTTTGATGCGCCTATCGGTTACATCAGCAATACCATCGATATTCGTCCCGATGACTGGCAACTTTGGTGGAAAGATGATTCTACGCGATTGGTTCACTTTATTGGAAAGGACAATATTGTATTCCATTGCATCGTGTTCCCCTCGATGCTGAAGGGAGAGGGCAGCTATATATTGCCTGACAATGTTCCTGCTAATGAGTTCCTGAATTTGGAAGACAAGAAGATTTCCACTTCGCGTAATTGGGCCGTGTGGTTGCATGAGTATAACGAAGAATTTCCTGGAAAGCAGGATGTGCTGCGTTATGTGCTAACAGCAAATGCTCCTGAAACGAAGGACAATAATTTTACGTGGAAAGATTTCCAAGCTCGCAATAACAATGAGTTGGTGGCTGTCTATGGTAATTTTGTCAATCGGGCACTTCAGCTCACCAAAAAGTATTATCAGGGTGTAGTTCCTGCTTGCGGTGAATTGACCGACTACGACCAGAAAACTATTGCCGAGTTTGTTGACGTCAAGAACCGGGTAGAACACTTACTTGATACCTTCCACTTCCGAGATGCTCAGAAAGAAGCCATGGATTTGGCGCGTATAGGTAATAAATATTTGGCCGAAAGCGAGCCTTGGGCAGTTATCAAGACTGACCCTGAGCGTGTGAAGACCATCATCAATCTCAGTTTGCAGTTGGTGGCCAACCTTTCTATTGCATTCGAGCCGTTCTTGCCTTTCAGTAGCCGTCAGTTGCGTGGTATGATTGGTCTGAATGAATGTGTATGGGCCGATTTGGGCCGTACAGACATCTTAGAGGCAGGCAAACAGTTGGGTGAACCCGTTCTGTTGTTTGAAAAGATTGAAGATGCAGTGGTTGAAGCTCAGGTGCAGAAGTTGAAAGACACTGAAAAGGCCAACGAAATGGAGGCTTACCGTGCCGAACCGATAGCCCCGACGATAGCATTTGATGACTTTACCAAGCTCGACATTCGTGTGGGTCGTGTTGTACATTGCGAAAAGGTGCCCAAGAAGACCAAACTGCTGAAGTTTGATATTGACGATGGTTTGGGCGGCCGTACCATCATTAGCGGCATTGCCCAGTATTATCAGCCCGAACAACTCATCGGAAAACAAATCTGTTTCATTGCCAACTTAGCGCCTCGCAAGTTTGGTGACCTTGTAAGCGAGGGAATGATTCTCAGTGCCGAAAATGCAGATGGCTCTCTCAGCGTTGTTACAATTGATCGTGAGGTGAAGCCTGGCTGTGCCGTGAAATAATAGAATAGATTAAGGAAATGGAGAAAACCCGACAGAATAAAATTGAACGTCTCGTCCAAAAAGAATTGGGCGAGATGTTCCTGCTGCAAACCAAGGCTACACGCGGTGTGATGATTTCAGTGAGCCATTGCCGTGTTTCACCCGACCTGAGCTATTGTAATGTCTATTTGAGCGTATTTCCTTCGGCGCGTGCTCAAGAGATGGTTGACAATATTACAGCCAATGCTCGTACCGTGCGCTATGATTTGGGACAACGCTTGCGCTATCAGTTGCGCATCATTCCCGAGCTGCGTTTCTTTGTGGACGATACGCTTGACTACATGGAGCACATCGACGAATTGCTCAAGAAGTAAGCCTTGAATTTCCCGTTTTATATTGCTCGTCGTTATCTCTTCTCGAAGAAGAGCCATAGTGCTATTAACGTCATTTCGCTCGTTTCTGTGCTGGGCGTGATGATTGCTTCAACGGCACTGGTCTGTACGTTGTCTGTCTTCAACGGATTTCAGGATTTGGTGGCCTCTTGTTTTACTTGCTTTGACCCGGAACTCAAGGTGATGCCTGCCAAGGGCAAAACATTTTCGCAGTCAGCTCCTGTTTTGAAGAATATTCGTCAGGATGCAGACGTGCAGGTGGCCTGCGGCGTTCTTGAAGATGCAGCATTGGCGCGTTATGCCGACCGACAAGCAGTCATTATGTTGAAGGGAGTGGAAGACAACTTTGACGAGTGTACAGATATTGAAACCATTTTGTACGGCAACGGGCGTTTTGCACTTCATGCCGATGTCCTTCAATACGGTATTCCCGGTATTCGATTGGCCATGTATTTTAATATGGGGACCAGCTTTATCGACCCACTTGAAGTGTTTACGCCTCGAAAGGGAGCTAAGATTAACATGATGGACCCCACCTCCAACTTCAATCATGACGAACTTAACTCCACGGGCGTAGTATTTTCAGTCAATCAGAAGAAATACGACCAAGAATATCTGCTCTGCTCATTGGACTTTGCTCAGAAAATGTTTGAGAAGAAAGGTCAAATCAGTGCTTTGGAACTCAAACTGAAGCCGGGAGCAGATGTGTCAGTTGTGAAAAAGCGCCTGCAGGGGTTAGCCGGTCCCAACTTCAAAGTGGCTGACCGTTATGAGCAGCAGGAAGACGTTTTTCGCATTATGACGGTCGAAAAATATATGTCGTACTTGTTTCTCACCTTTATCTTATTTGTGGCCTGTTTCAACATTATCGGCTCGCTTTCGATGTTGATCATTGATAAGAGAGACGATATACGCACATTGCGCGATTTGGGAGCCGATAATCGGATGATAGAACGCATCTTCCTTTTTGAGGGACGATTGATATCAGTGAGTGGCGCCCTTTTGGGCATTGTGCTGGGATTGTTGCTCTGCTGGGCTCAACAGCAGTTTGGACTGCTCAAGCTGGGTGAAGAGTCGGGTACATTTATTGTCGACAATTATCCGGTGAGTGTTCAGGCATGGGATGTGGTGATTATTTTCGTAACGGTGATAGCCGTATCCTTCCTCACATCGTGGTATCCGGTGCGTTATTTGAGTAGAAAGTTAGTGTCATAAACTTAAATCATTCCGATGATGAAAAGAATTTGTTATTTTGTTTTTCTTGCGTTCATGACGGCAAATGTATGGGCTGAGGAGGTAAAGATTGCCTCGCCCGATGGCAAGGTTAATGTGACTGTTACCGACCAGGGAGGTATCCCCACCTATATGATTACTTACGACGGACGTGTCATGCTGAAGCCTTCGCGTCTGGGACTGAAGGCCAGCATAGGGGACTTTACCGCAGGCATCACTATTAAGGGACAAAAGCAGAGCCGCATAGATCAGAACTATGAGATGACGCGTATCAAGACCTCCCAGGTGCACTATGTGGCTACGGAGGCCGTGATAGCCATGCAGAACGCCCAAGGATGGCCTCTGACGGTCACTTTTCGCGTATCAAACCATGATGTGGCCTTCCGCTATACGCTCCATCGAGGCCCGAATGATACCCCACGTTGCGCACTCGTCTATTCCGAAACCAGTGCTTTCAACTTTCCTCAGCATACTACTACCTTCATCTGTCCTCAAAGCAAACCGATGGACGGATGGGAGCGCACCAAGCCATCGTATGAGGAAGAGTACAAGGCCGATGCTGCCATGGACCTCCCCTCGCAGTATGGCCAGGGATACACCTTCCCTTGTCTGTTCCATGTAGGTAACGACGGATGGGTGCTGGTGAGTGAGACAGGCACGGGAAGCAATTATGTGGGTTGTCATCTGAGTGACTATCATAAGGACTTAGGATACACTATCGCCTTCCCCAATCAGGATGAAATGAATGGGATGGGCAGCCCTTATGCCGGCATTCCTCTGCCCGGCTCCACACCTTGGCGTACCATCACCATGGGCACCACACTTAAACCCATCGTTGAGACTACCATTCCCTATGACTTGGTGGAGCCTCTCTATCAGCCTACCCATAAGTATAAGCCCGGGCGCTATACTTGGTCATGGCTGATATGGCAAGACGAATCGTGCAATTACGACGATCAAGTGCAGTTTGTGGACCTGGCTGCCACCATGGGATATGAGTACTGTCTGGTAGATGCCTTGTGGAACCAACGCATAGGGCGCGAGGGTATCGAGAAGTTGTCACGTTATGCCTGCTCAAAGGGCGTGCAGTTGATGCTTTGGTACAACTCCAATGGCATGTGGAACGATGCCCCGCAGAGCCCTGTGGGCTGCATGAACACATCATGGGCTCGAGAACGTGAGATGAAATGGATGGAGGAGAACAGAATAGCCGGTATCAAAGTGGACTTCTTCGGAGGAGACAAACAGGAGATGATGAAACTCTATGAGGATATTTTGGTGGATGCCAATCGTCATGGCCTGCAGGTGATATTCCACGGATGCACCCTTCCGCGCGGATGGGAGCGCATGTATCCCAACTATGTGGCCTCTGAGGCTATGCTTGCCTCAGAGAATGTCTATTTTACCGAACATCATGCCCGACAGGAGGGATTTGAACTCTGTACCTATCCTTTCACACGCAATGCCGTGGGAAGTGCCGACTGGGGAGGAGTGCTCATGAACACACATATGAGCAGAGACAATAAGAGCCGACACCCCCGCTATACGTCCAACGTGTTTGAGATGGCTTCGGCACTCATCATGCAGTCCAGCATCAATGCCGTGGTGCTTTGCCCAAACAATCTGAGCGAGTTGCAACCCTTTGAATTGGATTTCCTTCGAGAACTTCCCACCACGTGGGACGAGACACGATTTCTTGATGGATATCCTACACGATATGTGGCACTGGCACGCCGTCATGGCAGTAAGTGGTATGTGGGTGCACTCAATGGTACGCAGGAACCCATCAGCATGACGCTCGACCTGTCCATGTTTGCCAACCAAACCATGACTTGCCTCACCGACCAGCCTCTGAAGAAGAGCAAGAAGGCTCAGGAAAACTCCCTGCAGTTGCCCACACCTGTGCAGAAGCAGTTGAAGGTGCCTCAGGATGGAAAGGTTCAAATTACCATTCAGCCCATGGGCGGCATCATCATCAGATAAAGAAAGAAGATATGAAGAGAACACTGTTTTTCCTGTGCATGCTCGCTTTTGCGATGCTCTCTCAGGCACAAAAAGCCATCATGCGCGTCACTCAGGGTGGCGGACTGGAGATGGAGGGATGCGAACTCAATGTCTGCGCCTATGAGGCAGGATGGCGCTCCATGTCGGTCCGTGGCGACTGGAATGCAGCCCCTCAGGATGAACGACAGTTCCAGCTTCTCTCCGGCAACAAGAAGGCCTTCGACGGTAAGAGCCGATACGTGCAAAGGGGAGACTCCATCATGGGAGAAATTCATCTGACCTGCATACGCCGGGTGGCTATGCAAAGCCTTTCCATATCTCTTGATATCCCCTTGAGTAAGAATCGAGGAAAAACATGGAAAACGGATGACCTCAGCCACGAGGTACCCACCGGAAAGTCCCTGGAGGGAAGTCTGCATACGTGCTGGGTGCCACTTCTATCGGGCGCACAATTGAGTCTTCGTTTCGCCGCGCCTATTCATTATCTGGAGCAAGACCTGAGCCGATGGAGCGATACCTGGTCGTTGCGACTGGGAGATCATCAGTCTCCTCGCACGTTTGAGCCGGGTGAGCAGGTTTCCTTCCGCTTCGTGCTCCATATCCAGGGCGGAATCCAGTTGAAGAACGTGTATGAGAAGACCATTGTGCAGGAAGGTCCCCAATGGGTGCGGCTCACCAATCGCAAAGATATTCTGCTGGGGAGCGCACTCGACTTCTCACAACTCCATTTGCAACATGCTCCGGCCGGAAAATACGGTTGGCTGAAGGCTCGGGGAGGGACGTTTGAGTTTGAGCGCAAACCCGGGAAACCCTGCCGATTCTATGGCGTCAACCTTTGCTTCTCGGCCAATTATCCCACTCACGAGGTGGCCGACCAACTCATCGACCGACTGGTACGATTGGGGTACAACAGCATCCGCATCCATCATCATGATGATGTCTGGGGAAACGGTGATTCCGAGATGCGCGACCGGCTGGATTACCTGTTGGCCAAGGCCATTGAAAAGGGGCTCTACATCACCACCGACATGTACGTGTCCCGACGAGTCACCTGGCGTCAGTTGGGAGTGGATCGTGAGGGCGAAGTGGGAATGGATCTCTTCAAAACGTTGGTGGGATGTTTCGAGCCGGCATATCAGAACTGGTGCCGGTTTGCCAAAGAGTTTCTCGAGCATCGGAATCCTTATACCGGGCGCCAGTACAAGGATGAGCCCGGACTGCCCCTGCTCTCTCTCATCAATGAGGGAGGACTCTTCATGGGATTCGACTCCAAGAGTCAGGAGCCTCTCGTTCTGCAGGCTTATAAGGATTTCTTAGGTAAGGACGAACCCTTGGTGTACGGCTCTCCTGCTTTTAATGCCTTCTCTGATGAGTTGGAGCGACGCATCGCCACACGCTGTTCGGCCTACCTGCGACAGTTAGGATGCAAGGCCCTGCTCACCAACGACAACAACGGACCTCACCATGCCGATGGCGAAGGTGTAACCCCGCTTTACGATTATGTCGACAATCATTTCTATATCGACCATCCCGTATTCTTAGAGCGAAACTGGCAACTTCCCTCTCGTTGCAACAACGATAATCCTGTGAGCTATGGTGGGCCCGATTTGCTCCGCAAGAACTATGCCAAGGGTTTCTCAAAACCTTATACCATCACCGAATGGAACTTCTCAGGTCCCGGGCGCTATCGCGGTCTGGGAGGCATACTCACGGGCGCCAAAGCCGCTATTCAGGAATGGGACGGCCTGTGGCGGTTCGCCTATTCGCACAGCAGCGAAGATTTGGTGGACAATCCCGAATCCTACCCCAGTTATTTTGATGTGGCCAGCGACCCGCTTTCGCAAGCTTCCGACCGAGCCTCCGTTTGTCTCTTCCTGAGGGGAGATGCCTACGAGGAGAATCATCTGCATCTCGATCAGGAGACAGGTGTGCTTCGGCTCGACACAAAGCTGATGTGCGGCATCTACGCCACCCAGGGCAAGCATACGGCCGGTATTCTTACGGCCGAAATCAGTGGGGCGGCAGGTACTATCTGCCTCTGCTCGCTCGATGGCAAAGATCTCGCTCAGTCTCGTCGTATGCTACTCACTCACATCACAGACGTGCAGGGGAATGGCACCCAGTATGCCGACTCCCAGCGCAAGATTCTGCTCCAATGGGGCAAAGGCACAGTGCTGGAACGTGGCTCGGCACAGATCAGCATCGCTACCACGTCTACCAAAGGCTATCGGGTGTACGAACTTGATACTACCGGGCGTCGCGTCGGCACCTTGTCCGTCGCACGTGGCCGGCAGGGCATTTCCTTCGAGGTCTCCACCGCCAATGACCGGAATGAAGGCCGCATCTATTACGAAATCTGCCGTTAGGCTCCACCGTTATTTCCTGACTTCGTCATCGTGTCATCTGGAAATTTGGGTCAAAAGGTTGGGCCTTTTCGGGTGTCTTCCTTCTGATATTATCCCTCTGAGTTCTTATTTTCGGTAGGCTTTCATGTTCACGAAGCGTAAGCAGCCCGTGCATTTGGAGTGTGCTTCTGCAAGTTTGCAAAACCTTGCCGCACGTCTGGAGTATGCTTTTGCAGGG
>CALZOH010000063.1 GCA_945827465.1 uncultured Prevotellaceae bacterium | reverse complement strand
TACTCAGTTGGGAGAACTTGGTGATACCCGTCAGGAATACAAAGCGAAGGTAAGGGTCGCAGGCCTTAAGCGGAGAATAGAAGTCGCGCATAATCTGACGTAACTTCGGAAGGTTCTCGTCCTCATGTATCACGTCAAGCAAAGGGGCATCATATTCGTCAATCAAGACCACCACCTTCTCTCCGGTTTGATCATTGGCTTGTTCAATGAGCGCAGACAACCGAACAGATAATGACGGTGACGTGTTATCTTTTATGTGATATACCTTTTCGTATTTTGTGAGTTGACGATCCAGCATGGCCTTCAAATGCTCCTCGTCCACATGCTTGGCGTAGCTCATATCGAAATGGAGGACCGGATGCTTCGTCCATTCCTTTTCATATTGCTCAATGGCCAAACCCTCGAACAAATCCTGGCGGCCTTCAAAGTAACTCTTCAGGGTAGAAGTCAAGAGGGATTTTCCGAAACGACGCGGACGGCTCAAGAAAAAATAAGTATTTGTGCTGTGTACCATCCGATGGATATACTCTGTCTTATCAATGTAGAGCATATCGCCTTCACGCAACTTCTCAAATGTCTGGGTTCCTATCGGACAACCTTTCAACGCTTTTCCTTCCATGATGATTCCTCCTAAGTATTTTTGCTTTACTGCGCGAAAATACTATTTTTCTGCGACTCCATCAAATTTTTTCTCAGACGATGGAAGAGTTGTCTGTCATGGCATGGAGTCATCAGCAGGATGGATGGTATCCATCTGATCAAAAGAGGGAGGCAAAAGTTCATCCATTGCAAGAACTTTTGCCTCCCTTTGGAGTTATGATGCTATCTACAGCAGTAGACGGTTAAATCTGTTCTACACGTAGATTCGTAATCTTACTCTTGAAATTACCTGTTTTGCGCAACGGGAAGACGAGAGTACGATTGTAGTTGATCTTACTGCCCTTTTCATCGAAGTAACGTTTCTGAATATTCAGTTCTTCCACCTTCTTTCCATCGATGAAGAGGCGGGTTGCACGGTTGTCACCCTCGATGGCAATGTTGACGGTACGTCCTTGTGGAACGGGATAACTGAATTGGTTGAGGTATCCATCGCGAGAGAAGCCCAACATACCCTTTATGGGGTCGCTGAGATAGAATTTTGCATCGCGTGATTCAAAGAGCACAGTGCCTGTTTCCTCGGCTTTACCTTCCAAGGTGAAGCTAACGCGATAGTTGTAGCCAATTTCCTCGTATTCTGTGGTTGAGTTGGGCGCTACATTGGCCATTTGGAAGGCCAGACCAGGCTCTTTGCGCAAGCGTCCCGCCTGATTGACACCGGGAGCTTCACTCAGATTCTTGCGCTGCTTGTCAAATTCGTCGAAGTTAAGTGTCGGATGGCTTCCCGTCCACATTTTTACGGCCAAGGTTTGGATGGCAGGGAGGCAACGATGGTGAATGTCCTTGGTAGAGATACCATTGCCTACGTGGTCGTTCCAAACTGCGAACATACCTCCGAGTATGGCCGGATCGCGTTCGGGAAATACTTCCTTACCAACGATATTGGGCGTCCATTTTTCATAAAGGTACTTGGTGTTCAGATAGTCGTAGTAGTAACCGGCTTGCGGCACAATGTAAAGAAGTCCGTCAGGAATGCTGATGAGATGGTATCCTTGCTTCACCATTTCTTTGGGATCGGCATAACCATTGTACCATGCCGACATCACAACGTTTTCGCTCTTGACGGGAGTCTTTCCTTTGGCATGAGTCAAAGCTCCCCATACGCATGCTTGCTTTCCAAAACTTTCCACATACTTGATATAGCGGTCGGTAAATTCGCGGAACTTCTCAACAACGGTTGTGTCGCGGTTGGAATATTCGTCGGTACCGATGTGTACGCGCTTGCCACGGAAAACCTGACGATAGCCTGAGAGGTATTCTTTCAGCAGTTTGTCCATGAAATCATAAGTGGCAGGGTTAAACAGGTCTAAATGGTCCATGCCATATTCCTTGCTTCCGATTTCGGGTTTATACTGTGTGAAGGCCAGTACGTGTGCCGGAGCATCAATTTCAGGAATGATTTCTACATAGTTGTCTTCGGCCAGACTTTGCAGGTCGATAAATTCCAATTTAGAATAATGTCCGTCGCGAGCTGTCAATCCGGGGAAGGTTTCACATTCCAAGCGGAATGCAGCATAGGTTTTTTCCCAGTTGTTTTCAAAGAAACGCGGGAATCCATTGTCGTTAAGATGAATCTGGAAGGCATTCATCTTGTAGTAGGCGAGCAATTTTACGTAGTCGCGCAAGAAGTGCATCGGGATGAATTTTCTTCCACAGTCGAGCATCATGCCTCTGATGGCGTAGTCGGGCCAGTCGCGGATGCTGCCTTTGGGAAGTGCCAGACTTTGTTCCGACATTTGCAGCAGGGTACGTGTTCCCCAGAATACACCGGCGTTTTGCGGAGCGGCAATCACGATGCGGTCATCCACTTGAAGGGCATAACCTTCTTCACCCAACTTCTTGTCAGAGTTGATTTGAAGCACGATGTCACCTTTTTCAGGCTTTCCATCCCGGGTGTTCAGGCTCAGGCCGATCAGTTGTTTGAAATCGTCGGCCAAACCTTGTGCCATCTTCTTGAGCATCGTGTCGCCTTTGGGGTAAACAATGCTTGACTGTTCCGACAGCATCAAGATCCCATCTTTGCCGGTCCATTCCTTCAGTTCAGGAACAATAAATGGTTTGGGGTTCTTGTTCTTTTGTGCACCGATGGTCAGTGTGCAGCACAAAGAAATAATCAGAAGTATTCTTCTCATGAGTAATTGGTATGATATGATTATGGATTAATTATTCCTTATATAATAAATAGGGCTTGCGTTGTTTGCGAAACTTGCGCACGTCGTCTTGCCAGGTTGCCTTGATTTGTTCGGCTGTCATGCCGTTGATAATCATTCTTCGCACGTCGCGCTTACCTATCAGTAGTTCAAAAAAGTTGGTGAAGAACTTATCGCCCATATTCAAATCCCGATAAGCATCAATTACGTAACTCAGGTCGAGTCCCTTCTTCCTGATCACCGATTCCGGTAGTTGGCGCAGGTCTACACCGTAGCATACTTTACCCAATTGCGGTGGATTTTTTGCACCGGGCAGGCTCTCTACCAAGAAACTGAACTTGCGATTTTTCATGTCGGGATGCCCGTAAACCTGAAAGGGGAAGTGAGTACCACGTCCCAAGCTGACCGATGTCCCCTCAAAATAGCACAGAGAGGGATAAAGCAACACCGATTGCAGATTAGGCAGGTTGGGCGAGGGGGGCACCGTGATGTCGCAACGTGTCCGGTGGGTGTAATTATCACAGGGAATCACGGTTAAAGGACATCTTTTTCCGCATTCCAGCCATCCTTCGCCGTTGATCATCTGGGCCAGCTCGCCTAAAGTCATGCCATGCACCACGGGAATGGGTAGCCAGCCTACACCCGATTTGAGCGACATGTCGAGAATGGGACCATCCACGTAATGTCCGTTTGGATTGGGGCGGTCAAGCACAATGACCTGCTTATTGAGCGGTGCGCAGGCGTCCATCAGCTTACACATGGTGACATAATAAGTATAGAAGCGCAGTCCCACATCTTGTATGTCCACCAACAGGATATCGAAACGCTCCAGAGTGGCCGGATCTTTCAAAGGAGACTTTCCCCCGTAGAGCGAAATGATGGATACCCCCGTTTTGTCGTCTACGCTGCTCGATACACGTTCTCCTGCATCTGCCGTACCGCGAAAACCATGCTCGGGCGAGAAAATGCAACTTACATTAACGCCTTTCGAGATGAGCAAATCGAGCACATGCTGCTCACCGGCCAGTCCCGTATGGTTGGAGAAGAGGGCTATACGCTTGCCTTCAAGCATCGGCAGGTATAGCTCGGTACGTTCATCGCCCGTAATGATGCGTTTCTTGGCATGGATGGTTTCAAATGCCACGAGCAAGAGGAAAATGAGAGCTAAATATCTTTTCATGAAAAGGATGAAATCTTCAATAGTTGTGCAAAGATAACTTTCTTTACCCTTTTTACCAAGAATTGAGAAAGGCTTTTTGGCTGCAAATGCACAAATACAGAAATATAACCTCCTCTTGATGACATTTTTTGCAAAATCAATGCCGCTTCAAATTTTCTACAGAATATTGATTTACTTTTGCAAGAAAAAGAAGAACCCCATGAAAGTATTGATTGTTGAAGATCGTCAGGAGCTGGCCGATAATGTGGCACAATATCTTTCTTCTCAGGACTATCTGTGCGAGCAGGCTACATCCAGGCGCGATGCGTTGATGATGGTCAGTCTGTACGATTACGATTGCATTCTGCTTGATTTGATGCTGCCCGACGGTTCGGGTATGGATGTACTGCGGTGGCTCAAGCTCCACAAGCCCTCGGTAGGCGTTATTGTGGTGTCGGCGCGCAATTCCACCGAAGATATCGTCGAAGGTCTGAAGATAGGAGCCGACGACTACATTTCCAAGCCCTTTAATCTCACGGAACTTTCCATGCGCATCTTCGCACTGATTCGTCGCCGCAGTTTCCAAGCCTCCAACGTGTTGTCGGAGGGGAAACTGACCATTTATTTAGAGGAGAAGAAGGTAACGGTTGGCCAACAGGAGTTGGACTTGACCAAATCCGAGTACGAGCTATTGCTTTTCTTGATCAGTAACAAGAACAAAGTTGTCAGCAAGAGTGCCATTGCCGAACATTTGTCGGGTGAAATGGTCGAACTGATGAGCAATTTTAACTTTGTTTTTGCCCATATCAAGAATCTGAAGAAGAAATTGGCCGCTGCAGATTATGCCGACCATATCCGCACACTTTACGGCGTAGGTTACAAATGGGTAGACTGACTTCCGACCGCCATTTTCTCAGCCTGATCCGACTGGGTGCAACGGCCTTGCTCATCCTGTTGCTGTGCATGCCGGTGCTATATCTGCTCACTACCACTTTTTATGCCGAGGACATGGAAGACTTGATTGTGGAATTTGAGAGTCATGGAACCATCAAGAGCGACGTCGACCTGATGGAGGATGTGGCCATCGGCATGGTGATTCAGTGGGTGATGACGGCCGTAGCCATCGTGGTGACCATGTGGGCCACTTTTCGGTTGGTGTCAAGAAATTATCGGGTTCAAAAGGAATTTATCGAGAATGCCTCCCATGAATTGCAGACCCCCATTGCCGTGTTGCGCACCCAATTGGAGCTATTGATACAAGAAGATTTAAATCAACACACCGCCCAATTGGCGCAAAATATGGACGAAACTTTGACCCGCATGAGCCATCTGAACAAAAGTCTGCTTTTATTGGCCCGTTTAGAGAGTCGGCAATATGGTCAAAAAGAGAAATTGGACCTCTCCCATGAGATCGACCGACTAAAAGTGAAGTGGCAACTCATCCTGCCCGACTGCATCCACGTTTCGGGACCGGCAAAGAGAGTCGTTGTCGAGGCCGACCCGATGCTCTTAGAGATGTTACTTAATAATCTCGTGGTCAATGCAGCCCGTCATGGTTGCCCAGATGATTGTGTCGAAGTGGTATGGAACGAATCTGAGTTCAGCGTTTCCAATCAATCCGACGGTTCACCTTTAGAGCACGAAACACTTTTCAGACGTTTCGCCAATCCACGGCAAAATCCGAAAGGCAATGGGCTGGGGCTCGCCATCGTGAAGCAAATCTGCGAGTATTATCATTGGAAAGTGGACTATCGCTTCGCCTCAGCCGACAGTCGCCACGTCTTCACCGTGAAGTTTGCCTGAAATCGGCACCGTCAGATTGTCAAAAGAAGCCGCTTACCGGCAATTCTCCTGTCCGACAAACGGTCTTCAACCGGACTTTCTATTAAAAAAATTAAATTAGAACCTTCTTTCTTTGCTTTGTTTAAAAAGTATGTATTACTTTTGCAGCGATGTACAAATCACCCTAATTCCAATTTTCTATTTTTATTAACTTAATCCTATTCCATTGATGAGAAAGAATTTATTGTCATTTTCAAAGAATTTAGCTTATCAATTAGCTTTATTCTGCGTGGGGGGGGTAATAATTTTAACCGCAGCCTCATGTTCTGATTCAGATGATGATAATAGCGGTGCCCTTACGCGTACCTATTATTATTCTACCGTATTGCCCAACGCCGATGACGAGCAATACCTTGTTTTAGACAGTTTGCAGGCCGATGTCAGTACCATTGCAAACACTCCCCAATGGCTCACCGTCAGCCAGAGCGGCCAAGAAGACGGACACCCCGTATTATCTTTGAAGACTTCACCCACTGCTAATGATGCAGTGAGCAATGCCAAGGTGCTGCTCACCCTTGCCGATGGCAATCAGGTGGAGTTAAACGTCGCTCTTTCCTATCTCTACCAAGGTGGCAGCAACAGCAACGACGATTTCTCCACCAATTGGGAGGCGATGGACAAGGTAACCATCTATACCAACCATAATTTCGAGACGGTCTATACACCCTGGAACAAGACTTATGTCAGCACCACCATTCCGCTCGACATCAGCAGGGATGTGTGCAAGAAAGACGGTTGGGAAATGGTCTTCAACACTCTGGGAGACCCCAATATTATGGATGCAAATTACTTCGGGCTCTACAACAGATATCTGGGTATCTTGCGCATTTTCTATTACATCACCGATGCAACCGGAAATGGCAGCGAATTGTCATTTGCCACCACCATGGGTAGTGCCAATAAGACCAAAACAAAGGCTCCCTACTTCAATGCTCTGACTTACGGCATTCCGATGAACCTCACATCACAGGTGCAACTCTCTACCAACGTTACGGGGTCCAACAAATCGTTCTTCACTTATGCCACTCCCTATTCCATTTCAGGTATAGGGGGCAACACGCTGACCCGAGGTTGGGGCGCATTCGACTTGAACATGTCGGCCTATACGGGCAATGCTTCGGTATTGCAAGATGCCAACGAGTCTTTATCCATTGAGTGCAGCACCATTAACAATGCCCAAATCAGCCTCAGTGGTTCTCTTTCTGCCAATGTCGTTGGCGAATACACACAAGCCTCTACTGTGGTCACATCGTCGGCTGACGGAATTGGTTCTACCTTGGCTTCCATGGGTTCTTTCTTGGGAGACGTGCGCAACAGCGCCCTTGCCGGCATTGAAAAGGCATTGACGGGCAGCTACACCAACACTGCCTTCTATTATGCCGGTATGATTTGCAACGGCGCATCCATGGTAGCCGACTATATTATGGCGGACAGGAAAATCGGAGAAGACGAGATCGACTCCATTCCGGGTAAAATCAACCTCAATCTGACGGGAAAAATCGATCTGAGCGGTTACTCCAAGGCACGCGTACAAAACAATGTACCGTCGCTTTCCGTGATGAACAGCGTGATGAAAGAAAGCGGCAGTCATATTGGCGAAGGCGTTTGGAGTTTACAGGAAAGTCCGGTTGTATATGTTGTAGACGACCATTATATGGGTTCTTTCAAGAGTATTAACTTAATAATGGGTGAACAAGGAGAATACAAAACTGTATCAAGCATAGACCAGGAGATGCGCTTGGTGACCTTCTATGATCCTTCCAGCATCAAACTCAACATCAACACCAACGTCTTCCCCGACATCTCTGACGTCAATATCTATACGTTTGTAGCTGTTTATCCCGACGAAAATGCCGGTCACACTCAGGGCTATCGCTCCATGATGAAGTTGGCCAATGCTCCTACTATCAATTTAGTCGATCCGGCCAAGTTCAAGCAAGGTTCGATATACAGATCAGGCAACGCAAGCAATCGCATGAAATACCATTATGCAGAGCTTGCTGATTTCATCACGGAAGAATTGGAAGAAACCGCCTCCAACTGCTCTATTGTAAAGCAGAGCGGAAGCAACTACCGCTACTATGGTCACCTGTTGTCAGGCTCATCTAAAGGAGACAAGAAGGTCATCGTCGACCCGCAAGTGCTTTTTCCCACCAGCGCAGACAACAGAACTATCTACAACGGACAGGTGCCTGACTTCGTGGTTTGTGTATACCTTACTTTCAAGTCCAATGGCCGACAGTTCACCTTCTCCCATAGATTTCTGCCGGAATACAAACTCATTTCGGGCAATGATTTGAAGACCAAAAAGGCTGCATTGGAGTCTTACAGCGCGAAATGTAAGAACAAGGAATCTGTAGGAACCCTCAACAACAACGCCGGAGTAGGTTTTACCAATATCAACGGACACCATGACCTGGCCAGAACTCTCAAAATATTAAAGACAATAACAGAATAATCTTAACTTTCACCTAATCAAATCAGTTCAAAATGAAAAGAATGTTTTTATATGCACTCTGTCTCATGGGTGCCACCTGTTTGTTTTCCGGTTGTTCAGACGATGATGACGATGACGCCGGCAAGAACGTTGCAGACAGTTATCTTGTAGAATATTTTGATGAGTTGGAACTGCTCCAAAATCATTTGGTGGAACTTGACTCTACCGGCGCCTGGAGTCAGCGCATTAACGGCTCACCGTTGGATGATGCCGATACCACATTGCTGTTTATCGGAGTTAAGGACATTGAAGAAGCCAAGGAAACCTTCCTGATGTGGTTCCCCGATAATGTCGACATCATCACCATGAGCAATAATATGACCGTCAACTTAAAAGATGAAGATCGCAAATCTCAGGGAACGGTTCATTTTATAGCACAGCCATCAGGTACTACTGTTAATAACTATCCCTTGATTGCAGAAGTGACTTTCAAAGCCGACATCAAGTATGTCAGCAAGGTTTATTTTATCGCAGAAAGCAGTTGGCCGGAGAATAATGATAGTAAAGAGTGTGTTGGGGATGCGTATTATTGGCCTCTAACATATATAAATTATATGGTTATTCGAGAATCGTCATGCGGAAAATGTGCTTTGTTGCTTGGATTTACAGAGCCACATACGCCTCAGAGTGGTGCACCTGGTGCGAATTTAGCAACTGCACAGGAGGCGGTTAAAATTCTCCAACAGGATATGGAGCTATTCAAGATCTTATTTGAAGAAGCTAAAATACCTTTTAACGAAGATGATTTTTATTGGATAGATAAATGGTATTCTTCATGGAATGATAAAGGTGTATACGCTATACGTCCAAAAGATGGCGAGATTGATTGGTTTACTACTTTTTGGAAAAAACCCAAAAAACGTGGCTTTCAGGTATGTTGTAATACGATCTATATGACCCCTTTAACATAACAAGAATATATCTACAGATTAATATCTACATGCACAATGAAGCATCAACTTACATGGATAGTCATATCCTTAGTCATGTTGTGCTCTTGTTCATCTGATTCGGAGAATAGTGATGTGGGCAGTGATGCCCGCATCACTATGATTTTATCGGTCAGTGGGCAGGGTGACAATGGCTACAATGACTTGATTACGCAGAGTATCATGCGTTTTTACAACCATCATGAAGTGAGCCTGTCCATGCAGCATCCCTATTCGTTAGGCGAAGCTAAGGAATTGGTGAAACGTTGGCTCGCCCTGCAGAGTGACAAGAAAGAACTTTTGGTGCTCTCGGCCGACTATGTCGAGCTGGCTGATAGCGAAATACGAACGTTAGCAGACAATCAGAAGGTGTTGCTCTTTGAGGCAAAGGCCAACGACAAACGGCCCGAAGGGGTTTCTACCTTCTACATTCAGCGTTATGGAGCCGCCTACCTGTCGGGCTGCATCGCCTCACCTCATCAAGAGGCTACCATCGTGGCCGCCATGCCCGGTTCAAACATCATTGAAGATGCCATCCAAGGATTTGCTGACGGTTACGTCAAGGGTGGCAACCGGGCAGAAGTCTTTTATTTGGCCGAAGATGCCTCCGGTTATGCCATGGCCGACAGTGCCTACCGCTATACCTCCAACCTGGACGGACAGTTTGTGTTCCCGCTGGCCGGTGGGTCTAACAATGGTATCTATAAATCATCGCGTGAGACGCTGTTCAGCACCATGTTGGTGGTAGGTATGGATGTGGACTGCGGAGCCTACAGCGGGCGTATTCCCTTCTCGGTAGTGGTGCATATCGACCAAATTGTGGAAGAGTATCTCAACGAGTGGGCTCAATCAGGCAAGATGAAGCGACACGAAACCTACGGACTCGAGTCGGGAATGGTGGAAGTGGTGCTGAGCGACTACTTCGCAGAGTTTTCTTACATTTGGGAAGACTATTATCGTGACTATTATTATTGGGAAAACGCTCTGAAACGTTATTCGGACGAAGCCAAAGAAAAGGAGGTAGTGTATGAAAATCGGTAAATGTGTTTGGAAGTATGGCCTGATTGGGTCGGCATTGCTCGTGCTGATGGTCTGCCTTTCGTGCAGTAACGACGATTCAGACGGTGGCAACAGCCGGCCGAGCGCCACTGTCCGCCACAAAGTGGCCATCGTGATGCCTGCCGACCAGCAGGTGAGGTGGAATCGCACCGTGGAATGGGCCTTGGACTACATCCGCCGGGCGCAAGAAGGGATGGACACCGTTGTCGACCTGGATGTGGAGTGGAAAGACGAGAACAGCAGCGACTTGGCAGACTATTTGCAGCGGGTAGGCAGCGACGAAACCTATGTGGCCGTGGTTGGTCCGCTCTCGTCGGTTCATACCCGCCAGGCAGTAGCGGCCTGTAACTCTTACGCCAAGACACTCATTCTGCCTGCCATCTCGTCGGCCGAACTGCAACGCATCTGCGCTGCCAAGAGCAACGTGTGGAACCTGGTGCAGAGCGACATCACGCAATGTGAGATATTGCTCACACAGGCCAAACTGTCGGAGCTGAAGAGCGTGAGCCTGCTCACTACCAACGACGATTACGGTCGCAGCTACTCAGATTGGATGGCCTTCCTGGCATCGGAGATGGGACTGAAGGTGGACTTCATTTCCATTTACAACAACGACGATGAACTGCGTGCCTACATGCGGCAGGAACTGGAGCAGAAGCGCAACTACAACCGCGCCCTGCTGTTTGCTCCCTCACGGGCCGAAGACGCCTTGGTGTTCGACCGCGAATATGCAGCCATGAAAGGCGACAAGTATTACATTGATTTCCCCACGGTGCTTTGTTCCGACGTGGTGAGCAGTTCCACGTTGGCCTCGAAACTGACGAGCCTTCACTATGAGGGCTTGTCGCCTACGTCCGACCCGAGTTCAGGATTCATTAAAGCCTATCTGGCCCGCTATGGCGAAGAGCCGATGGTGGGTGAACCGCAGTTGTTCGATGCCCTGCTGATGTTGACATACGGTTTGGTGGCCCGTCAGGAGGGCGAAACTCTCAATGAGGCCCTGCTGCGCATCACCTCCGGACGCGAACCTTGGCGTGGCAGTTGGTTTCCCGAAGACATGCGTACGGCCTTTCAGTCGTTACGAGAGGGTGGCAGACCTGACCTGAGCGGTGTGTTGGGCGATTGGACCTTTGACGAAGATACCCGTACCAACATTCTCAACACCATTTACAGTCACTGGATTCTGGTGAGTGGCAAGTTCACCACCATGGAATACTTGTCAAGCGATGGCAGCCTGCGCACCATCTCCACCCAACAGGCGTGGAACTGGCAGCAGAAGACGCTGCAGGTGTTTGACTATGCGGCCAAAGATTACGACTATCCGGAACTGAAAGACCGATGGGCGGTGGTCATCTCAACCAGCGATTCGTGGACCAATTATCGCCATGAGGCGGATGCCTTGGCGATGTATCAACTGCTCAAACGCCATGGCTATGACGACGACCACATCATCCTACTGATGGATGACTTCATCGCAAACAATCCCGTTAATCCAACTCCGGGTGTAGTGAAGGTTCGCCCCGACGGCGAAAACCTCTATACCGATGTACACACCGATTATTACTTGCGCAACACCTCGCTCAGTGATCTGAAAAAGGTGATGTTAGGCGATGCGACTGCCGAAACGCCTTCGGTGCTTGGCTCCAACGCCAACAGCAACGTCATCGTGTTCTGGTGTGGTCATGGCAATCGCAACCGATTGACTTGGGGCAGCAATAGTCAGGTGAGCGGCGAAGAGGTGAGAGACATCGTGCAGCAGATGAGCGAACAGCACAGGTACCGCAAGCTCTTCTTTGTGATGGATGCCTGTTACAGCGGCACCATAGGAGAAGCCTGTGAGGGCATACCGGGACTGTTGATGATGACCGCAGCCAATGCCAATGAGACATCGAAGGCCGACATATTCGACTACACCCTGAATATTTGGCTCAGCAACGGTTTCACCCGGGCTTTCCAGGAATGTATCGACGAGAATGTAGACATGAATCTGCGCGACCTGTATTACCGTCTGTCGTTACACACCACCGGCAGCCATGCCACCGTGTACAATGCAGCGCAATATGGCAATATGTTCCGCCAAACCATGCGCGAATGGTTGGATAAGTAAGCCGTTCGGCAGTCAGTTCCACCTGCCAATTGTTCGTTTTTCGTTGGAAAACTATAGGGGCGTATCGCATACGCCCTACACGTGAATGAAAAGACATTATGGCGAAGTCATGCGTAGGTTTATCTGCATGATCGACCGGCTTTGCCGGTCATTGTTATTCGATGATGAGGGAGAAGGCTTTTCCGAGGCGGCTCCGCTCGCCTCTGCTTTTAGCCTTCTCTCCCATCATCTCATACCTTCCGCTTAGGACTTTATAAATAATGAGCAGAACGGCTCATAAAATGAAAGTTGTTACTCGGAGAGGCACAGGCGGAGTCCCAGGACGTCGAAGCGATTGCCTGGGGAGCTGCTGACACGATTTGACGAGCGGCAGTAGCTGGCATTGAAGTACCAACAACCGCCACGACGCACACGGTTAGTACCACTGCTTGGACCGGTAGGATGATTACTTGGACTACTGCTATAATATTGGAAATCGTACCAATCGTTACACCATTCATAGACATTACCGCTCATATCATAAAGCCCGAGTTCGTTGGGACTCTTAGTGCCCACTTCATGGGTAGTGTTACCCGAGTTATCAATGTACCAAGCTACATCGTCGAGTGTATTACTTCCGCTGTATTTATAGCCTTTGCTTTTAATGCCACCTCTTGCGGCAAATTCCCATTCTGCCTCTGTAGGCAGACGAAATTTCTTACCTGTCAGGCTATTTAACTTTGAAATGAACGTTTGGCAGTCGTTCCACGACACCCTTTCCACAGGCTTGCGATTTCCTTTGAAGTATGATGGATTGTTACCCATGACTGCCTGCCACAGTTCTTGTGTCACTTCCGTCTTTCCGATGTAATAACTACTCAGCGTGACGTTATGAGCCGGTTTTTCTCTATCTTCGGCATCAGACCCTTGCTCATTAGTAGCACCCATAGTGAATGTACCGCCTTGCACATAAACCATATGATCGGCAAGTTCCTGCAGAATGCGCTGACGATTAGAGTTCGTACTTGATGTCGTTGCAGAGGTTTTCTTAGCAGGCTTCGTTGTAGTAGTCTGCTTTTTGGCCGCAGTGCTAGTCTGCGTAGTAGGTTGTTTCTTCGACGGCTTACGGACAATAATACCCTGTGCATTCAATACAAGAACGCAAAGGAGGCATGCTAAAATGGTAAAGATACGTTTCATCTTGTCAGGAGTATATTTATAACTATGATCTCACTTTATTGAGTACACTATTTGATACCCATTAAATTGGTGCGCAAGTTAAGGATTATTTTTGAAAAATATACACGTGTTCACCAGAAAATCGACAATCGTCCCACATAAATTGACATTTTAGTTCATCAGGAACAGCATTTTAAGGGCAAATTCATGTTCGCTCATATTTTGAGTCAAAAAGTCAAAAAGACGAAGAGATTTGTTCACCGCTATCATTTCATGTTCGCCCACATCAGGGCGTATGCAATACCCCCCTACACCTGTTCGGTTGAAAGCAGGGCTTCATTGGGTGAAAATACAATCACAAATCGACAGATTCAATCATCGTATTATCATCGAATTAATGGTAAATATGTAGGGGCGTATCGCATACGCCCTCCACGGCAGCGAGCATGATCATTAAAACGATGATGTTTTGTTCGCTGCCATCATTTCATGTTCGCTCACATGAAGGGCGTATGCAATACGCCCCTACAGTTACCGGCGAATAATCAACTAACATGACGCCCTCACGGCGGCGAGGATGCCCATTAAACGATGATATTTTATTTACCGCTGTTGTTTTCATCTTCGCTCTCATTAGGGCGTATGCGATACGCCCCTACGGTTTTCTTGTGACGCAGAAACAACTATATTCTCATATCATGATTTGCACTATTGTTTCACCATCCAAGATGAGCTCACAAATGGTGAACCTTCATCTGCCGGGCGTCAATGGTGCTTTCGCAATACGGAATCATAGTTTGAAATTCGAGCAAAATACATCTGCCACCTGCGAAATGAGGGCTGCTTCTTGCGCAAAACGG
>CALZOH010000062.1 GCA_945827465.1 uncultured Prevotellaceae bacterium | reverse complement strand
GAGAACAATAAGTCAACACAAACCATTATTGTTTAACGGAGTCAACACTTATTGGTTTTAAAGACAACAAGTAGTCAACCCTAATTAAGAGACTACAATGTACAATTTCTTTTAATCTATTGATTTACACTTACAATTATTATTCCAGACAACAATAGTTTTTATATGAATAAGAAGGCTTTCTGCCATATGTTTTGCAGAAAGCCTTCTTTGGGAATGTATTGTATTCAGCGAGACTATTCCTTTTCTTTAGTAGCGCGTCCGCGACGACTCTTTTTCTTTGGTTCTTCAACCGGCTTTTCGATAATGACTCCGGCCAATTCTGGGTCAATCATAATACGACCGCAATACTCACAAACAATCACCTTTTTACGCATGCGAATATCAAGCTGACGCTGAGGCGGGATTTTATTAAAGCAACCACCACAAGCATCACGCTGTACATATACGATGCCTAATCCGTTACGACTGTTTTTGCGAATACGTTTAAAAGCCTTCAGTAATCTGGCATCCATTTTATCCTCATATTCTTTGGCCTTTTCACGCAACTCATCCTCTTGTACCTTGGTTTCACGAATGATATCATCCAATTCACTCTTCTTGGCACTAAGATCTTCTTCGCGATTATTCTTTTCTTCTTCGGTACGAGCTATCTCGTCCAAACGCATCTTCCGTTGTTCGGTGGCTTCACGAATACGCTTGTCGCGTAGTTCGATTTCGAGCGATTGAAACTCTATTTCCTTACTCAGAGAATCATATTCGCGACTGTTACGTACTTTTTCCAAATGGGAATTATTCTTTTCGATTGTAGCTTGTGCTACATTCTTCTCTTCTTTCCATTTGCTGACATTCGTATCGATTGATTTGATTTCATCACGCAATTTATCTTGGTGAACATTGAGACCTTCAATCTCGTCTTCCAAATTTCTCACCTCGTTTGGCAATTCACCACGCATGATACTGATTTCGTCAATCTGCGACAGTACTGTTTGCAGGTCATAGAGCATCTTGAGTTTCTGCTCCACTGACATTTCGGACTGATTCTTTTCTCTTGATGTTTCGTTACTCATATGGAATGGGTTATTACGTTATTAGTTTCTTTCAAATAATGAATAGGATTGGTTGAAAGTTGCGTCAGATGAGTTTTCAGTTGTGGCAGTGCCTCCTTCAATATCCTTTGCAGCAGTTGTGAAGTAAATTGCTCACTTTGATAATGACCAAGAACCGCAATCTGAATGCGCTCTTCATGACCAAAATAGAGATGATAATGCATTTCACCTGTTATAAAAGCATCTGCACCCATTGCTATAGCCTTGTTCAACAAAAAATCACCGGCACCACCACAAAAGGCAACTCTATGAATAGGACGAGAGAGCAGTTGATTATGCTGCAAACACTCTACACCAAACTCCGACTTAACTTGCTGCAAAAAATCAATCGATTTCATAGGCTTGTCCAGCACACCAAAAATTCCACTTCCACCACCGGAAGCATTGGACTGCAAAAATTGAATGTCCTTAAGCCCCAAATGACGAGCCGCCTCGGCATTCACGCCTCCTTCAGCATTGTCAAGATTGGTATGAGCAGAATAGATGATCAAGTCATGCTTTAAAGCATACCTCACGCAACGTTCTGAAAGAGTTGCATCGGTTATGTTTTTCAAGGCACGAAACAATAGGGGATGATGACTGATCACCATATTACACCCTAAGGTTACAGCCTCGGCGAGCACGTCTTCAGTAACGTCCAAACACAATAATGCCCCTGATACTTCCACCTCTTTCAATCCCAACTGCAGACCGGCATTATCATATTCCTCCTGCAGGGGTAGAGGTGCGAAACGTTCAAGGGCGTTAATTACATCTTTTACTTTCACACCAATGGTTTTATGGTGCAAAAATACGAAAATCTACCATTACATACCCTCTTCCAATACAATTATTTGTCTTATGCAAACAGAGATAAAGCCACAAAACCGCATCAAACACTTCAAAAAGGGAAACACAGCTGCAGAGATCACCCTAAAATACCTTTTAGGCCAATAAAAATCCGTATTTTTGCAGTTATCATAAAAACAATTAGATAATGGGACTATTGGTGAAAGCTCGTACTACAACCATCACAGAGGCTACACTACAACTTAAAGGTGGTATGAAAAAAGAGAATCCGATTGAAATGACGTCTTCAATGCTTCCGGCAGAATGGTTTCCCCAAAGCGGCGTTCAAATCACTTGGCCACACTCCGAAACTGATTGGAAACCTTGGTTGGAAGAAGTTACAGAATTCTACATTAGATTGGCCTACCACATCAGTAGCCAAGAACAACTCATCATAGCCACTCCCACGCCACAACTTGTAGAAGAACTCCTTAAAAAAAGATTGCCAACAAAGGCATTAGATCATATTCGCCTATTTGAATGCCCCACCAACGATACTTGGACACGCGATCACGGTTTAATCTGTGTACGCCAAGATGGAAAATGGCTACTCAAGGACTTTTGTTTCAATGGATGGGGAAATAAATTTTCCCCTGAAAAAGACAATCAGATCAATGCACATCTTTGCGAAACCAATTGGCTCAATGGAACCTATTCCAACTGCAATGATTTCATTTTAGAAGGCGGTTCTATTGAAAGTGACGGTCGTGGCACTTTGCTCACAACGTCTTGTTGCCTGCTCAACCCCAATAGGAATCCTCATCTTTCGCAACAACAAATTGAAGAACGTCTTTGCAAAGATTTTTTCTTGAAGCGTATCCTATGGCTTCACCACGGAAGTCTCGAAGGAGACGATACTGACGGTCATATTGACACGTTGGCACGTTTCTGTCCCAACGATACCATTGTCTACGTTTCTTGTAACGATCCCAACGATTCCCATTACGAAGAATTACACTTGATGGAAGAAGAACTAAAAAGTTTCCGAACCCTCGAAGACCAACCATACAACTTAGTAGGACTTCCTATGCCCCGACCTATCGTAGAAGACGGCGAAAGATTACCGGCTACCTATGCTAATTTTCTTATTACCAATAACGAAGTACTGCTCCCCACCTATCGACAACCCGATTGTGATGAAGAAGCAGCCCGAATACTCCAAGAAGTTTTTCCTGAACGCGCCATAGTACCCATCGATAGTTATGTACTCATCCGTCAACACGGTTCGCTCCATTGTTCTACGATGCAACTACCAAAAGGCATTGTCAAATGAACCTGTTGTAGCAAACAAAACTCACTGCCACCCCATTTAATTCATCCAACAACTGAAATAATTATTCCTTATTATATATAATGGTCAACCATCAATTACAAGTAGGCCTCATTCAACAACAGAATACGGCCGATTCTATCGACAACCGCCAACGCCTCACACAAAAAATCACCCAATTGGCCCATCAAGGATGCCAGCTCATTGTATTACAAGAATTACATGAGACGCTCTATTTCTGCCAAACAGAACAAGTCGACCTTTTCGACTTAGCTGAGCCTATACCCGGACCTGCCAGTAACCATTATTCGCAATTGGCAAAGCAATTAGGAATTGTGCTCGTCACATCCTTGTTCGAGAAACGAAGTGCAGGGCTTTACCATAACACGGCCGTTATTTTTGATACCGATGGTCATATGGCAGGAACTTATCGAAAGATGCACATCCCCGACGATCCTGCTTATTACGAGAAATTCTACTTCACTCCGGGCGATTTAGGCTTTCAACCCATTGAAACAAGCCTGGGAAAACTCGGTGTATTGGTTTGCTGGGATCAATGGTATCCTGAAGCAGCCCGACTGATGACTTTAGCCGGAGCCGAAATACTTATCTACCCCACTGCTATAGGTTTTGAAAGTTCTGATACCCCTGATGAACAAGAGCGACAGCGTGAAGCATGGATGACAGTTCAACGTGGACATGCCATTGCCAATGGATTGCCTCTTATAGCCGTTAATCGTGTAGGACTGGAGCCTGACCCGTCGGGCCAAACCAAGGGAATCAACTTTTGGGGAAGTAGTTTTGTCTGCGGACCTCAAGGTGAAGTCTTGGCAAAAGCTCCTACCGATAGCGAAGCTGAAATGATGGTGCAAATTGACATGTATCGCTCAGAACAAGTAAGAAGATGGTGGCCATTTTTACGTGACCGTCGCATCGATGCCTACGATGAAATTCTGAAACGCTTTCGGAAATAATCCTGTCTTATAACCAAGCATTAATTTGACTACCATAAACGACAAAATCATCCTAAAACCTCATTAAAAGTATCAAATCGAAAGAAAACGGCTTGAAAAATCTGATTTTTGAAATATTTTTCACTGAAAATATAGCAAAATTCAGAAATTATCCCCAAATTTGCATCGTAGATACAATCAAATACAAGACTTGAAGGATGAAGACCATTCAATTTACCAAAATGCACGGTGCCGGCAACGATTACATTTATGTAGACACCATCAGCCAAGAGCTTCCCAATCCTGCAGAAGTAGCAATCAGTTGGAGTGCTCCCCATACCGGCATCGGCAGCGATGGCCTCATCCTTATCGGCCGTTCTGATAAGGCTGACTTCAGCATGAGAATGTTCAACAACGACGGTTCAGAAGGAAGAATGTGCGGCAATGGCATTCGCTGCGTGGGAAAATATGTTTACGACCATGGAATGACCCATTCCAAAGAAGTAAGTATTGAAACCCTTGCAGGCATCAAATTGCTCCACCTCCACACTGATGCCGAAGATCGGGTCGATCAAGTCAAAGTTGATATGGGCGAACCCATTTTGGCTGACCCCACACAACTTGCCACCCCCGATGGTAGTTTAAAAGAAGGAACGGTAAGCGTTGGCAACCGCAACTATATCGGCACATTCGTGTCAATGGGCAACCCCCACTTTGTCATCTTCGTTGACGATATACAAAGTGTGGATTTGAGCGGCGAAGGACCTGCCTTAGAAAACCTTCCATTGTTTCCACAAAAGTGCAACATCGAATTTGCCCAACTTTTAAGCGACGGCAGCCTCCGCACCCGAGTTTGGGAACGTGGCACAGGCATTACGATGGCTTGCGGAACGGGTGCCTGCGCCACAGCAGTGGCAGCCAAGTTGTGTGGACTGAATGACGGCCACTCCACCATCAAGATGGACGGTGGAACACTATCCATTGAATGGAGTGAAAACGGTCACATCTTTATGACGGGACCTGCGACTACGGTATTTGAGGGAACAATCAAGCTGTAACCAACTCCTTTCAGTAAAATTCCAACAATCATTATGACAAAACTAAACGAAAACTTCCTAAAACTCCAAGCCAATTACCTATTTATTGATATTGCCAATAAGGTAAAGGCCTTTACTTCCAATCATCCCAACATCGACATCATCAGAATGGGCATTGGCGACGTTACGCGCCCCTTACCCCCCGCTGTAGTTGAAGGCATGAAGAATGCAGCCGATGAAATGAAGGAAGAAAAAACTTTCAGAGGTTACGGTCCCGAACAAGGATACCCGTTTCTACAGGAAGCTATCATCAAGAACGACTATCTTTCTCGAAATATCAATATTCTTCCCGAAGAATTATTCATCAACGACGGTGCTAAAAGTGACACCGGTAATATTGGTGACATTTTCTCCATCGATAATACCATTTGCGTCACTGACCCTATTTATCCGGTTTACATTGATTCAAATGTTATGTGTGGACGAGCCGGCAATCTTACGCCCAATGGTTGGAGCAACATTGTTTATGTCCCCTGCAACAGCGAGAACCATTTTGTTCCCGAATTACCCCACCAACACGTTGATATCATTTATCTCTGCTATCCTAACAACCCCACAGGAACCGTACTCACCCGTTCTCAACTCAATGAATGGGTAAAATACGCCCTCGACAATGGCAGCATTATCCTTTATGATTCCGCTTACGAGGCTTTTATATGCGAAGACGACGTTCCACACTCCATTTACGAAATCGAAGGAGCTCGTCATTGCGCCATTGAGTTCCGTAGTTTTTCAAAGACAGCCGGATTCACAGGTGTGCGCTGTGGATATACCGTCATTCCCAATGAATTGGTTTTGCAGAGTTCCGACAACCAGTCCATCCGTCTTAACCGACTTTGGGCTCGCCGACAAGGTACGAAATACAATGGCACCAGTTATATCACGCAACGAGCAGCTGAAGCCATCTATTCACCGCAAGGACAACAAGAAATAAAAGCTAACATTGACTATTATATGCGCAATGCTGAAATTATGCGCAACTCTCTTATTAAGTGTGGACTCGAAGTAATCGGTGGCGTCAATGCCCCATACATTTGGGTAAAGACTCCCGACGGTATGAGCAGCTGGGAATTCTTTGACCGACTGCTCCAAGAGGTTCACATCGTATGTACTCCGGGCGTTGGGTTCGGTCCCAGTGGTGAAGGATACATTAGATTCACCGCCTTCGGAACAAGAGAGCAGTCAATAGAGGCCATGTATAGAATATCAACTTGGATCTAAAGTCCGGACAAGCCCATTTAGCCGACTCCAAAGGACTGCGATCCTTAATAATACATTAATTTATATGTCAAACTTAAGGTTTAAAGTTGTAGAAGAAGCTTTCAACAAGAAAGCATTAGAGGTTGAAAGACCCAGTGAACGTCCCAGCAAGTATTTCAGCAAGTACGTTTTCAATCAAGAGAAAATGTTCAAATATTTACCGCTGGATGTGTATAACAAATTGCGTGACGTTATCGTCAATGGCACATTACTTGATATTTCAGTCGCTGACGAGGTTGCCAAAGGCATGAAACAATGGGCGATAGAGAATGGAGTAACTCATTGTACCCACTGGTTTCAACCTCTTACCGAAGGAACGGCTGAAAAACATGATGCCTTTATCGAACATGATTTTAAAGGCGGCATGATAGAGAATTTCAGTGGAAAAGAATTGGTTCAACAAGAGCCCGATGCCTCCTCTTTCCCCAGTGGTGGTATTCGCAGCACCTTCGAAGCCCGTGGTTATTCGGCATGGGATCCTTCATCACCCGTTTTCATCATCGATGATACGCTGATGATTCCTACCGTGTTTATTTCATACACCGGTGAAGCCCTTGACTACAAAGCTCCGCTCAAGAAATCATTGGCAGCTGTCGACAAAGCCGCTACAGCCGTTTGCAAATACTTTAATCCCGATACAGAACACGTTCACGCCAACTTGGGATGGGAACAAGAATACTTTTTAGTGGATGAAAGCCTTTATGCAGCACGTCCCGACTTGGTTTTGACAGGTCGCACCCTGATGGGACACGATTCTGCTAAGAACCAACAGATGGACGACCATTATTTTGGTGCTATTCCCAGCCGTGTAGCAGCTTTCATGAAAGATTTAGAGGTTCAAGCACTCGAATTGGGTATTCCATGCAAGACTCGACACAATGAAGTTGCGCCCAACCAATTTGAATTGGCTCCGATATTTGAAGAATGCAACTTGGCAGTTGATCACAACATGCTGTTGATGTCATTAATTCGCGAGGTAGCCCGTAAACACGGCTTCCGTTGCCTCCTTCACGAGAAACCTTTCAAGGGCATTAACGGTAGCGGCAAACACTGCAATTGGTCATTGTCTACCGACAAAGGCGTCATTCTTCATGCACCCGGAAAAGACGAAAACGGAGGTCTGCGCTTCATCACTTTCGTAGTAGAAACGCTCATGGCCGTTTACCGTCACAACGGTTTATTGAAGGCTTCTATCATCACGGCCACCAATCAGCACCGCTTAGGAGCTAACGAAGCACCTCCCGCCATCATTTCATCCTTCTTAGGCAAACAGATTTCTGAAATTCTTGAGAAGATAGAGAATGCCACACCGACAGATTTGGGTGCCATCAAGGGACGTCATACTCTGAAGCTCGATATTCCCGAGATTCCTGAGATCAACATTGACAATACCGACCGTAACCGCACCAGTCCGTTTGCATTTACCGGCAATCGCTTCGAGTTCAGAGCTGTCGGCTCTTCGGCCAACTGTGCTGCAGCCATGCTTGTACTCAACACGGCAGTAGCTGAGGCATTAACCAACTTCAAGAATCGTGTTGACGCCCTTATTGCAGCCGGTACTGAGCAAACAACAGCCATTCTCACCATTCTGCGAGAAGATCTTAAGACCTGCAAGCCCATTCACTTTGAAGGAAATGGTTATAGTGAAGAATGGAAACAAGAAGCCCGTCGCCGCGGATTGGATTGTGAAACCAGTTGTCCGGTTATCTACGACCGTTATTTAGACGAATCAAGCATCAAGATGTTCGAAAGTATGAACGTCATGAAGAAATACGAGCTGGAGGCACGCAACGAAATCAAATGGGAAACCTTCACCAAGAAGATTCAAATCGAAGCACGCGTGTTTGGAGATATGGCCATGAATCATATTATCCCAGTTTCCACCCGTTACCAGAGCATGCTCATTGATAATGTTCATAAAATACGCGAATCATTCTCTGCCGAAGAAGCTGATGCCCTTAACGCCAACAATGTATTCCTCATCAAGAAGATATCTACCCATAACTCGTTTATCTTAGAGAATGTGCAGAAGATGATTGAGGCTCGCAAGGTGGCCAATAAGGTAACTGACGAACGTGAGAAGGCTATCCTTTATCACGACACGGTGATGCCCTTCCTCGAAAGCATCCGCTATCACATCGACAAGTTGGAATTAATCGTAGAAGACGGCATGTGGACATTGCCTAAATACCGCGAATTACTCTTCATCAGATAGTATTTGAAGTTATTCATAAAAAGAAATGCCTGGAAATTCAATTCCGGGCATTTCTTTTTATGGTGTTCCTTGAATCGCTTACGCTTTCCTGACTATCGGAACTTCAATGATTCTATTCAGAATGATCGCTATTGAAATGTATCACGCGCGAAGGGTCGGACTCATTACTTACTTCCTGCTCGGGAGCTTCCTTTTTTTCAGGAAGTGGCTCTGCGTCCGCCGGAGTTTGCGCACAAACTTTACTCACTTCGGGTTCGCCACTGACGATGGACATCATTCTCCTCACTTTTCTGAAATAAATCGAGGCTACCAGCTCTTCCAATCCGTAAACAATGCTCGTCACACCCAAGATATTATAATATAAACTGGGAACACCCTCTTGATAAATCAGCACGAACAAGCCCGACAGCACGATGAGCAGCGACACCACGTAAAAGAAGGGTCCCACCTTTTGTCGACTGCGGTATTTGATCAGATTGACCAGCTGCCCCACCCCTGCAATGACCAGGAAGGCCCCCATTGCATAGCGCATATAGTCTACCAAGCGGTCCGAAAAGACAATGAGCACCAATCCAAACATTAAACAGCCCAATCCGATGATAGGAAAGAAGGGTTGCATCACCGTTTTAAGCGTACGCAAACGGAAATAGGCAAAAATAGAGACCATACCCGGAATCAGGAAGAGCACGCCAATGGTACGCACCAGCCAAGAAGTGGTTTTGTCGGGAAAAGCAATCAACAATGCTCCCACTCCCATGGCACACAGAGCTCGAAAAGTAAACGAACGAACGTATTTCATAATCTATTCTCTTATGCTGAATGTATTATCGCAACGAAAGTAGTGAAAAAAATCCACACAGCCAAACAATTCCGCTGCTGACCGACGTCTACCGACGCACCGGCAGACGATACGTCCCTCCGGGACGCATCTTAAACGCAATCATTTCCCCTTTATTTGTTCACCGATACACGTTGTCTGTCATCGCCCATTATTTCTATTTGGCTGTCAGGCCATTGATTTTTGACTTGACACCGATTTCCCTTCCGACTGGTGATGACCAACTCCGTTACCATCTTTCCATCGTATTTTGCCGACACTTCCTTGGCAGCACGCAGACGCTGCAACGAATCGGGAATCAACTGCCGCAAGCGCTGCAACGACTCTGACAGTCGGGTATTGTCCCTTCACGACCTTCAGCAGGCTGAAAGATGCAATATCCCGCCTCTTTTCTCCTCCGAACCGGCCTTCTCTACTAAAAAGTTCTCTATTCTTTTCCCCAAATGTAGAACTTCCACTACATTTGCACATCCAATAACCTACGATTAGCATGATTACCCTTTACATGACCCGACACGGCGAGACGTTGGAGAACGCCACCGGCATTCTTCAAGGCCACTTGGCCGGTCATCTGAGTCTTGACGGCATTGAACAGGCTCAAGAATTGGGCGACGAACTGGCCGACGTTCCTTTTGACAGCATCGTGTCGAGTCCGCTGCGTCGTGCCCTCATTACAGCAGAAATAGTCAATCGCTATCACAACCTTTTCATTCACACCACCGACCTGCTGCGCGAGCGCGACTGGGGTTCTTTCACCGGGGTAAAGGTGGGCGACATCCAGCAGGGCAATATCATGCTGCCGGGGGATGTAGAAAGTTTGGAACACCTGCATCAACGTGCTGTGGACTATCTGGATTATTTGCTGGAGAACTTCGACGGACAAACGGTGCTTTCAGTCGGCCACGGTTATTTCAACCGCTGCATCCTGGCGGCCTATTATGGTGTTACCCCAAGGGAGATTCCCCGTTGGGCCAACACTGAGGTCAGGGTCATTGAATTAGACTACCCGATTTCCTGGTCTGAACAGGCCGACGACAGCGAAGCCGACGACGAGGCAAGCGCTGACTGATCACCCCCAGGGTTCTCTCCTTTTCAAGGTGTCACTGACACATTCACCACACCTTCAAGCACGCGCAGGGCTTCGTCTACCGTATGCACGTCTCTCACTTCCAAGCGACGCTTACCGTTTACTTCCGACAAACGACACACCATCGGATGCGTTTGCACATACGAAATAGTTCGTCCGAAGGTGGCACTCTGATAAAACGCACTCTCCAAATTCGACACGAAGTACATCATCAGCCTTCCGTTCTTCAAAAGCAGGCGTTCCACGCCTAAACTCCGGCCTAATCTTCGCAATTTCACCACCGAGAGCAAGTCCTTGCTCTCTTCGGGCATCTCGCCAAAGCGGTCTTCCATCCGCTTGCGGTAAGCCGCTATCTCCTCGTCCGATTTCAGACTGTTCAATTCGCGATAGCAGGCCATTCGTTCACTGCTGCCGGGTATGTACGAGTCGGGCAAGAAGAGTGGCAGGTCGGTGTCAATCACACAATCGTCCACAAAAAGGTCTCCTTTCAGTTCGTCCGGCTGTTTTACTTCTGAAGCATACAGTGACGAGAACTCGTCATTCTTCAATTCCGTTACCGCTTCGGCTAAAATCTTCTGATAAGTCTCATATCCCAAGTCGGTAATGAATCCGCTCTGCTCGGCACCCAATAAATTGCCGGCACCACGTATGTCCAAGTCCTGCATAGCGATTTGTATGCCGCTGCCCAGGTCACTGAAGTTCTCGATAGCCTCCAGTCGGCGGCGACCTTCGGGTGTCAGCAGCGAAAGAGGGGGTGCAAGCAGGTAGCAGAAGGCCTTACGATGACCGCGCCCCACTCGCCCTCTCATTTGATGCAGGTCACTCAACCCGAAGTGGTGGGCGTTATCGATGATAATGGTATTGGCATTGGGAATGTCAATGCCATTTTCCACGATAGTGGTCGATAACAACACGTCGTAATCGTAATTGATGAAGCCCCAAATGATTTCCTCCAACTTTTCAGGCGACATTTGTCCGTGACCAACGGCTACACGGGCGTCGGGAACGTGTTTGCGCAAGAGGTTTTCCATTTCGGGCAACTTGGCAATGCGGTTGCACACGATAAATACCTGTCCGTTCCGGCTCATCTCGAAGTTCACCGCGTCGGCAATGACCTCATGACCGAACCGGTGGATCTCTGTACGGATGGGATAACGGTTGGGCGGCGGCGTTTGGAGTACCGACAAGTCGCGAGCACCCATTAACGAGAACTGCAGCGTGCGTGGAATGGGCGTAGCGGTCAGTGTGAGCGTGTCGACATTGACACGCATCTGGCGCAAACGCTCTTTCGTGGCCACGCCAAACTTCTGTTCTTCGTCGACAATGAGCAAACCGAGGTCTTTGAACTGTATATTTTTGCCCAGCAACTTCTGCGTACCGATCACGATCTCTATACTTCCGTCGGCCAAGCCTTGACGGATGCGACGTGTCTTCTCTGCCGAACGTGCACGAGATAAATATTCTACCTTGACAGGGAAATCCTTCAGCCTTTCACTGAATGTCTGGAAGTGCTGATAGGCCAAGACAGTGGTGGGAACCAACACCGCCACCTGTTTTCCATCTGTTGCCGCCTTGAAGGCTGCTCTGACGGCTATCTCGGTCTTGCCAAATCCTACGTCACCACACACTAAACGGTCCATCGGACGCTGGCTTTCCATATCGTGCTTCACCTCTTGTGTCACGCGCAACTGGTCCGGCGTGTCTTCATAGGCAAAAGCCGCCTCCAATTCGTGTTGCATATAACTGTCAGGACTGAAGGCAAAGCCTTTTTCGTGCATTCTTTCGCTGTAGAGACGTATCAAATCACGCGCAATATCCTTTATGTGCTTCTTCGTACGGTCTTTCAACTTCTCCCAAGCGCCTGTGCCCAGCCGACTGATCTTTGGCGGCAGTCCGTCCTTGCCTTTATACTTGCTGACTTTGTTCAAAGTATGGATGGATACATACACTACATCGTTGTTCTGATATATCAGCTTCATCATTTCCTGTTCCACACCTCCGTGGTCCACTCTGACAAGACCGGCAAAACGTCCTATGCCATGGTCAACATGCACTACGTAGTCGCCCGGCTCGAATTGGTTGAGCTCTCTGAGCGATAACGCCACCTTGCCAGAGCGTGCCCTATCGCTGCTAAGGGCATATTTGTGGTAGCGGTCAAAGATCTGATGGTCGGTATAGATGCAAAGTTGCAGATCCAAGTCGCTGAAGCCGGCGTGCAACGTATGCTCCACCGGCGTGAATCGCAAATCTCCGTTGATTTCCTTGAAAATGTCGTCCAGGCGTTCTGTCTGCTTCAGGTTATCGGCCGTAATGTAGATGTTGTAACCTGTTTCCATGCTTTGGGCAAGCGATTGTCCCAACAAATCAAAGTTTTTGTGGAACAAAGGTTGCACTGCCGTCTGAAAAGTCAGTTGCGCCCCCTTCGCTTTTTCGGGCCGACGGCCCAACACGATGCGTTGAAATCCGGCTATTCCCTTCTCAGCTTCTTCGCAGCTCATCAGCAACAGCTCTCTGCGCAACTGCGCCGTTTCCTGCCGCTCTTCCTGCTCCGTGCCCGAGGTCTCAGCCTGCTCCATGAGGGCTTGTTCCGAGAAACCTTCGTCATAAATGCGGCCGATGACGTCTGTTACATACGTGGGATTCTTCACCACCAGCAATGTTTCCTTAGGCAAGAAGTGGAAAAGCGACTCACGGCCGCCCGTCAGTGCTTGTTCCACCTCGGGAACGATGTCAATTTCGTTTTTTCGTTCTTCCGACAACTGGGTATCGACACAAAAAGTGCGGATAGAGTCTATTTCGTCGCCAAAGAAGTCTATTCTGTAAGGATATTCACATGAATATGAGAAAACATCGAAGATACTGCCGCGCAGAGCGAAGTCTCCGGGCTCATACACGTAATCCGTGCGTCGGAAACCCAAATCTACCAGACGATGTTCCAGTTCGACGGGGCTGACTTCCTCTCCTTGGCGCAAAGTAATGGTTCGCTCCTGCAAATCAGTCTTTGCCACCACCTTCACGGCCATTGCCTCGGGGAAGGTGACCACAATGTTCGCCGCTGCAACCTCCCCGCTCGAGAGTCGGCTGAGGGCATCCGTGCGCATAATCTCATTGCCGGCGTCGCGTTGGGCATATTTCACGGCACGGCGATAGGGCGACGGCAGAAAGCAGACCCTTTCCGCCCCGAGCAGTTGTTTCAAATCTTGAAAGCAGTAACCGGCCTCGTCTTCATCATTCATGACGACGAGCATCGGACGGCGTGCACCATCGGTGCGATCACCCTGTTTGTAGGCTGCCAGAAACATCGAAGCGGCTGAACCTTGCAGCCCTTCCAGAAATACGGTCTCCGCCCCCTCGCGCAACAACCGGCGAAACGCCGCCATGCGGGGATGACGGCCGAAATGTGGCAACAGCTGCGAGAGTTGGATGGTTGTTCTCATCGGATACGTCCCTCTACCTCACGTTGTTCCATTTCCAAGTCGTAAGCATGCGGTCGGCGAATGGAACGAACATATTTTCGGCCAAAAGAGTCGGTTACACGCACGGTGACAGGCCGGTCTGCCGTCTGAGCAACGGCTCTGAAAAGGTGGGCAGTCTTTCCCGTCGAACTACCTTCGCCTATTTTCCCCTGACGTTCCATGGCTGCCCGGTCGTAAGCCAATACGTGGAAAGGATCTTCGCCTGCTACACGCTCCACCTTCAACTGACGGCCATTTTCCAGAATCTCCACCTTCCAGTCCACATCGTAAGCAAAGACATTCACCCGTATTTCATTGGGTAAAGAGGTCGAATAGTCCTGGCGCTGGGGATATTTTTTCAACATCTTGCGCAAAACGGCGTCTTCCCGATATCGCTTGGCCACGGTATTCATGTCATAGATGCGC
>CALZOH010000061.1 GCA_945827465.1 uncultured Prevotellaceae bacterium | reverse complement strand
CGCCCCTACATATTTACCATTCGCTCGTTGGGGATACGGTGATGGAAGGCTTCATTTGGTGTAAGTTTTTTGCCGCCAACTGTAGGGGCGCAAAGGCATACGCCCTGATGTGAGCGAATATGCCAAGCAACGGGTACGTTGATGGCGAAGTACGTTCTTTCTTTTCCCCAATCATACTATAATATATATATATGGTATAGGGAATACAATCTGTGATGAAACACAGATCGTGGTTTTGATAAAGGTGGAAGCTATTCTTGCACCAATAAAATGACGGAGTTGGCAGGAATGCGATAACGAAGCGACGAAGTCGGTTTAATGGATTTCGTGTGGGGTGCAATGAGTGCATCATTGGCCGGTAGGGAATGGCGAGTGTAGCTATAGACCTTGAAACGGTTCTTTTGAACGGCATAAGGATTCTTGATACGAATGTCCATGTCGGTTTCACTACCATTGGCAAAGGCGTAGACCCAATGTCCGTCAGGGTTCTTGATGGCAGTGGCTGCGCAGAAGTCGTTGTTCGTGGTGAGCGGATATACTTCGGCACCTTCATTGATATGGGTGGTGAGCAAGGCATAAGCGTGGTACTGAGGTCGCACTTCATAATCGGTTATAAGGTGTTGGTAGAGAGAATCACCTTGATACATTTTTCTTACGGACTTCCACAGTCCCAATTGTTGCATGGCATCGTAGCCTTCGTCTTTGCCATAGTATTGGTCGATGAGACTCCAGTAGCTCAGACCGGCAGCACCGGCGTTGAGGCAGTTGATGATGATGCGAGCCATGAGAATGCCTCGCTCAAAGCGATTGATGTCGGCTTGGCGTGTAGCACCTAAACATTGATTGCTACCAAACTCACCGATGAAGTGGAGTTTTCCGACTGATTGGGCCAGAGAAACGTTGGCTTTTTCCCATTTGAAGATAACGGAGTCGGGAGTTTCGTAACCGAAGAGATAGGTGTGGGAGTTGAAGATATCGGCCTCTTGGCCCAAGTGGCGTGTGCAGGCGGCTAAGAACTCATGTGTTCCGCTTCCTCCGTCAGAGTTGTCGGACAGCGAAAAACGGACGAGATGCCGGATGTTGTCGGCACGAAAACGTTGGTCGAGGATGCGGCACATTTCGATATATTCAGATACGGGAGCGCGTTTGCCATCTATGATAAATGACCAGTCGGGTTCGTTGACAGGTGTAATCTCGCGAATGCAGGTATAGTGTTTGGTGAGTAAAAGATGGCGAATCAGGATGGAGAAGTTTTCGGCCCATTCTTGATAGTCGTAGGGCGCTACGACCCAATTTCCCCGGTTGTGACCGGAGAGGAAGTGGCTGATGTGGGCTCCCCATAAAGTGAGGTTGACGTGAATGCCCAGTTTCTGCGCCATATCAAGTTGCTTGTAGAGCGATTGCATTTCAGGCGAGTTGAATGTGAGGCGGGAAGTGTCGGTGGTGAAGGGATTGTCGTTGTCGTTGACGGGCTCGAACCATTGGGGGAGAACCATCATGCGGAGGCTTTTGAGTTTCAGACTTTGAATGCGGCGCACTATGACGCTGTCCCAATCGGAGGCTTTCACGCCGTCGGCGCGAGTTACGTTTTGTGAAAAGAAATGCGGGTCGAGCTCAGCTCCGAGCGAAAGAATCTTGATAGGAGAGGGAGAACCCACGACGATGTCGGTAGAAGATGCCCTTGATACAATGGCTGACGCCAAGAGCGGAAGGAGGAGCAGGCGGTAAAGGTTGAAGGAGGGGAATGTCATCGGAGAGAGGGAAAAATGAAGTGGAGCTATGTCGGTTGAGGGGAAAGGGTGGACATAGCTCCGCTTCTGTGATGTGTTGGGAAAAGACCTGGCTCAATCTTTCGTCTCAACGCGATGGACGACGTTGTAAGCCAGTTGGCTGAATGCTCTGCCAATGATGCTGTTGATGTCGAGAGCCGAAGGCTTACCGAGGTCGCCGTTTTCGCAGATGCTTTCAACGATGGGAATTTGTCCGAGGAAAGGCAAGCCAAGTTCAACGGCCATGTTAGCCACGCCTTCGCGTCCGAAAATATAATAGCGATTATCGGGCAGTTCGGCAGGCGTGAACCATGACATGTTTTCGACCAATCCGAGGATGGGAACATTGATACGTTCGTTCATGTACATATCGATACCTTTGCGAGCATCGGCGAGGGCTACCTTCTGAGGAGTGCTGACGATGATGGCTCCTCTGAGGTTAAGATTTTGCATGAGTGTGAGGTGGATGTCGCTGGTGCCAGGAGGTGTATCAATGATAAAGTAGTCGAGCGGCCCCCAATAACATTCGGATATGAGCTGTTTCAAAGCATTAGAAGCCATGGGACCTCTCCAAACGGTGGCCTGTTCGTTGCGTACGAAGAAACCAATGCTGACCATCTTGACGCCGTATTTTTCGGCAGGAATAATCATTTGTCGGCCATCAATCGTTTCGCCGTAGGGTTGATAGTCCTCGAGTTGCATCATCTTGGGCAGTGACGGTCCGAAGATGTCGGCATCGAGCAATCCGACGCGGTGTCCTTGTTGTGCCAAGGCAACGGCCAGGTTGACAGCAATGGTAGACTTGCCCACGCCTCCCTTGCCGGATGACACAGCAATGATGTTGTCAACGTCGGGCAACAACTTGGTTTCGGGTACGGGAGTGTGTTCGGGGGCCAAAGCCGTGATTTCTACTTCCACTTCCGGACCAACCTGCTGCTTGATGGCAGCTTCGGCGGCTTTTACGACCGATTTCATGAAAGGGTCGGGGTTCTTGGGGAAAATGAGGGAGAAACTGACATGGTTGCCGTCGATGCGGAGATTGTCGTCGAGCATTTCGGCTTCAATGATGTTTTTACCGCTTCCGGGATAACGCACCGTTGCCAAAGCGTCGGTGATGAGTTTAGGATAAAGAGTCATATGATGATTGATATGAAAATTCGGATTAGAGGTTTATCGAGAGGTGGTGAGCGATGAACGCTTGTTGCGAGCGTAGCTGCGGTAGCTGTCCATCTCTATCTCGATGTCAGGTTCGCGCAGTTCGCCATCATGGGGTAGGGCAAACGAGAGAAACTTGATGGGAATGCCCCGACTGAGCCATTGCTCCTCGTAATAAGTGCGGATGTGGAGCAACGAATAGATGTCGGGCGGAAGGGTGGCTGCCGTTTCATCGCTATAGAGGTCGGTGGTGGCGCAAAGGGGAAGAAGGTGATTCTCCTTCAGCAAAGCGTCGGTGTAGGTGTAAAGAAAATGGCTGTCGGTCTTGACATGAATGCGGCCGCCGTCACAAAGGAAGGAGCGATAGCGTTGCAAAAAGTAAGAAGACGTGAGTCGCTTGGTGGGCATCTTCATTTGTGGGTCACTGAAAGTTAACCAAATTTCAGACACCTCGTCTGTGTCGAAGAAGTGAGCGATGAACTCAATACGTGTACGCAGAAAAGCCACGTTGGGTAAACCCTCGCGTAACGATTCGGTAGCACCGGTCCACATGCGTGCTCCCTTGATGTCGACTCCGATGAAGTTCTTGTCGGGAAAACGACGGGCCAATTCCACGGTATATTCACCACGACCGCAGCCCAATTCAAGTGTGATGGGATGGTCGTTGTGGAAAAAATCGCTGTGCCAATGACCTTTTAAAGGGAAAATGTCTTCGTTAGAAGGAAGACTTTCGGGTTGAAACACGTGAGGGTAGGTAGCCATTTCGGCAAATTTTGCCAGTTTGTTCTTTGACATATCTATCTTTAATTTGGTGCAAAGTTAGTGCAAGCAATGAGCACATCAAAATGAAACACCAAGTTTTTCATCCTCCGAGGCTTTGCCAGCCCTGCTACCTGCAAATACAACGAAGTGGAACGGAATATGCTGGAACTTTACTATATTTGCATCCATTAATGAAGTATTATTCCTAAAAATAGAACAAAAATGAGAAATCTAAAAATGAAAGCCATTATGGCGGCCCTGATGGTGGGCATGTTGTGTAGCTCGTGTGTGGGTAGTTTTAAATTGTTCAACAAATTGGCAACCTGGAACAAAGATGCCACCAATAGCAAGTTCTTGAATGAATTGATTTATTTGCTCATTTCTCCCGCTTATGCCGTATGTTGTGTGGTGGATGCTTTAGTTTTGAACACCATTGAGTTTTGGTCAGGCTCCAATCCGCTGGCGATGCACGAAGGCGTGACCAAGCAGTTGAAGGGAGAAGACGGAAAGATGTATGCCGTAACTTATCTGAAAAATGGATATGAAGTAGTGAACGAGGCTGGCGAGAAGTTGTTGTTCACTTACGATGAAAAACAGAATGCCTGGTCGCTGACGCAGAACGGAGCCACTCGTGAACTCTTCCGGTTCAATGAAGACGGTACGGTGAAAGCCGAACTGCCGAATGGACAATCGTTAGATGTAGCTATGAATGATGGAGGACTTTATGAAGTAAGAATGGCCGTGAACAGTTATGGCTGGTATGCCCAGCGTTAATTAGGTGATTTATCCTTTATACGGAAAAGAGGTTGTTGCGACAATGAATCGTAACAACCTCTTTTCTGTAATTCGGCTTCAAATGCCGGTAAGATTAGTCCTCAGCCAAAGCTTGTTTGCGGGCAGCGTCTTCATCCAGCAAATCCTGATAGAATCGTGCCGTTGTTGTAGTCATGTAGGGCGTGAGCAACAAGAAACCAACTCCAAAAGTGAGCAGACAGAGGAGACCCCATCCGATAAAACTCAAGATAAGGAGGAAGAGCTTCATTTTGTGTCCCTGCATGAGGCGCATACTTTCGTTGATGGCTTGGTCACCGTTCATCTCGGGATGGTCTTTGAGAATGAAAGGCATCATGCTGTATGAAAGAGCCTTGATGATACCGGGAACGATAAGCAGCAAAGTCCAAAGTACGATGAGAACAGTGTACCAGAGGTATGCAATGAAGATTCTCCCAAATTGGCGATAGCCTTGAAACAGTCCGCCAATGGTGGGATTTTCGCCACGCGTGATACCTAAACAGAGAATAGATAATCCCCAACCCAGCGGTAAACAAAGTAGTGACCAAAGAGAGAACCAATTGCCTGATTCACCAAAGAAATTGCCGGATAAAGGAACACTTTCAGCAATGATGTAATAGACCAATGTGGTCAAAGCCAAAGTGCCCCAATTGCCTTCTAGATAATTTCGGGCTTGCTTACGAAGTTCAGAGTTAGTGTGAGTCATGAGTTGATAAATGTAATAATTGGTGATTTAGTCGATAATGGTAATCCACTGATGGGTATCAGGCTCGATACCATATTGGATGTTGCGCAACTTATGGTAGAGGCGCGTGCAGATAGGACCGGGCTTTCCGTCGGGACTGAGCACGTAGCTCTTGCCGGTTTCTAAATCGTCGATCTTGTGGATGGGAGCGATAACAGCAGCCGTACCGCAAGCTCCAGCCTCTTCAAACGTACTCAATTCCTCTTCGGGAATCTGACGCACTTCAACCTTCATGCCCAAGTCCAAAGCCAATTGCTGGAGGCTCTTGTTGGTAATGGAAGGAAGTATGGAAGTTGACTTCGGCGTAACATAGGTGTTATCTTTGATTCCAAAGAAATTGGCCGCACCGCATTCGTCAATGTATTTTTTCTCCTTTGCATCGAGATAGAATTCGCAGGAATAGCCTTTCTCATGCGCAATTTGGTTGGCTTTAAGGCTGGCAGCATAATTTCCACCTACCTTATATATACCTGTACCCAATGGAGCAGAACGGTCGAACTCGCGAATGATGACGTAATCGGTGCAGGCAAAACCGCCCTTGAAATAAGGGCCGACAGGAGTAACCAAAATAAGGAAAAGATATTCGCTGGCCGGATGAACGCCGATTTGTGGGCTGGTTCCAATTAGCAGCGGGCGGATATACAATGATGCTCCACTTTCGTAGGGCGGAACAAAGCGCTCGTTAAGTTTTACTACTTTCTTAACCATTTCAACAAAAAGTTCTGTGGGAACTTCAGGCATCACGATACCGCGTGATGTGCTTTGCATTCGCTTGGCGTTTTCTTCAATGCGGAATACACGAATTTTTCCGTCAGGACAGCGGAAGGCTTTTTGGCCTTCAAAGGCTTCTTGACCATAGTGTAGACAAGTAGCAGCAATGCTCAGATTGATGGTATCTTCAGAACTGGTCTCAATCTCGCCCCATTGTCCGTTGCGATACCAACAACGAACATTATAATCGGTGCGAATGTAACTAAAGGGTAACTTACCCCAATCAAGTTGTTCCATATTATATATTAGGTATTAATTGTCATGAATCAATGTCCTTGTCTTCGTGTTCTGCATGTAAGGAACAAATAGATAGGACTTTCGTAATTTAATTTGCAAAAGTAAAGAAAAACCGCGAGAAAGCGAGCAATCAGCAATTTCTTTTTCAGTCTTTATAAACATTTGAAGAAAGAAAGATGAGTGATGTGCATGAGACGCTGTGCTATTCGTGAATTTTTCATGATAAAACAAATAAAATTGAGAATAAACAATGCGAGAAAGCAACAATATTCAAATATTATTCCTATTTTTGCAAGGGATTTCTTTTGGCGAATCCTCAATTCAACTCAATTCATCAAAGAAAAGACAAACATAATCAAATAATTTATTCATTTCAATTTCAATTCAACAAATGGAAACAAAACAAAACAATGCTACGGCAAACGTTAGCAAAAAACCGGCTGCAAAGAAGAAGACCGGTTTTACAGGTATTAAATCTGCATTTATTGTGATTATTATCTGTTTGGTAGTGTCATTCTTGAACTTCTACCTGAATTTCGGTAATGGTGTTCACTTCCAGGGAGGTGACAATGCCAACAACCCTGTCGACATCTTAGGTACCATCTATAAGGGTGGTGTAATCGTGCCTATTATTCACGGTTTGTTCCTTACCGTTGTAGTTTTGGGTATTGAACGTGCATTGGCTCTGAAGACCGCTTTCGGTAAGACCAGTTTGTTCAAATTTGTTCAGAATACCCGTGCTGCTCTTGCAAAGAATGACTTGGCAGAAGTTAAGAGCATTTGCGACAAGCAGGGTGGTACAGTGGCTAACGTAGTATCTGCTACTCTTGCTAAGTACAAGGAAGTTGATGCTGACACCGTATTGACCAAAGAACAGAAGATTTTGGCTATCCAGAAGGAACTCGATGAGGCTACCGCTCTTGAGATGCCGACTTTGCAGCAGAACCTTCCGATTCTTGCTACTTTGACTACTTTGGGTGTGTTGCTCGGACTTCTTGGTACGGTACTCGGTATGATCACCTCATTCCAAGCTTTGGCCGGTGGTGGTGGTGCTGACTCAGCTGCACTTTCTGTAGGTATTTCTGAGGCTCTTATCAATACAGCCTCTGGTATCGCAACTTCAGCTTTGGCTGTAACTCTTTACAACTACTTTACAAATAAGATCGACCACCTTACTTATAGTCTTGACGAGGTAGGTTTCACATTGGTTCAGACTTTCTCTGCAACTCACTAAAAAATAAGAAAGGTACAAGAATATGGGACGATTTAATATCAAAAAACACGACACATTCATAGACATGACGCCTATGAGTGACGTTATGGTCCTATTGCTTACCTTTTTTATGCTTACATCTACTTTTATCAAGCCCGAACCTATTAAGGTTAACACCCCTGGTTCAGTGTCTGAAATTAAGGTGCCCGATAAGAACGTTCTGACAATCTTGATAGAGAAAACCGGACGTATTTTCATGAGTTTCGACAAGAAGGGCGATGCTTTGACAACGCTCGATGGAATATGTGAAAAATATAGTCTGAGCCTTTCCCGTCAGGAAAAGAGCGAATTCGGACAACTTCCTGCCTTTGGACTCCCGATACAGAACATTCCTGCACTTTTGAAGTTGCCGGAGGATTCGCGTGAGGCTGCGATGAGTAATGAAAGTAATAAGGGTATTCCTTGCGATAGTTTAGATAATCAATTCAAGGATTGGGTGTTGTGTGCGAAGGAAGTAAATCCGGACCTCCGCATCTCCATCAAGGCTGATGCCACCACACCTTATAAAGTGATCAAACAAGTGATGACTTCTCTGCAAGATATCAAGGAGAACCGTTACAACTTGATTACCACCTTGAAGAAAGTAGAATCAGTTGATGAATAAAGGAGGAATAGTATGAAGACAAAACAGAAAAAGAAAGTTGTTCGCGTAGACTTTACGCCTATGGTGGACATGATGATGTTGCTCATCACCTTCTTTATGCTCTGTACTTCTTTGATTAAACCCAAGTCGATGGAAATTAACATGCCTTCGAACAAGGATGATATTAAGGAGGAACAGCAGAACAAAGTGAAGGCTTCAGAAGCTATTACCATTATCTTCGACAAGGATAATAAGGTTTACTATTACGAAGGTATTCCTGAAATGGGTTCTCTGAAAGAAGCAAATTATTCAGATAAGCAGGGTGGACTCCGTGATTTGTTGCTGAAACGTAACATGGTGGCCATTCAGAAGGTGAAAGCTCTTCGCCAAAAATATAATCAGACCATCTCAAGTGATGCTTTTGCTGAGAAAAAGGCTAAGAAAAAACTTGACGATGAAATCGAAAAGATTCGTGGTGAAAAGGGTGTGCCCAATGTCATTATCAAAGGTACTGACGAGGGTTCTTATGAAAACCTGATTGCTTGTCTTAATGAGATGCAGATATGTGACATAGGTAAGTATGTAATCGTTGCTATCGAAGATTTCGATAAGGAAATGATTGAATATTACAAGACAAATGGTACTAATCCCGCTGCCGGCGCAGCTACCGAATAATACAGTATAATATATGGCAAAAATAGATTTATACTCGAAAGATTGGTGCGAAATGATGTTCGCCAACCGCAATAAGGCTTATGGAGCCTATGTGTTGCGGAAAGAAGTGGGACAACGTAATACAAAAGCATTGATTTCTGTGGCTATTGCCATTGTTGTCATTCTTGTAATAGTTCTCCTCAAGAATACGGTCTTCTCTCGCAAGGCTGATACCAGTGTTACCACGGTGACACAGTTGGCCAAGTTGGAAGAAGCTAAGGTTAAGGATAAGAATATTATCAAAAAGATAGAGCCCAAGCGTGTGGAACCCCAGCGCATCAAGAGTTCTATTAAGTTTACCGCTCCTAAGATTACCAAAGACGAGGAGGTTGCTGAGGAAGATGAGATGAAGACTCAGAAAGAGTTGGGTGAAAGTAAACTCGCTATCTCAATTGCCGACGTAAAGGGTAATGATGATGTTCATGGTAAGGATATTGCCGATATTAAAGAGGTGATTACTTCCCAGCCTGATGAAGATACTAAAGTATATGATTTCGTAGAGCAGCCGCCTGTTTTCCCCGGTGGTGATGAGGCTCTTCTGAAATGGATTAGCAATAATTTGAAATATCCTACAGTTTCAGCTGAAAATGGTGTTCAAGGACGTATTGTTGTACGTTTCGTTGTAACAGAATCAGGTGAAGTAGGTGAAGTTCAGTTGTTGTCGCATTTGGATACATATTGCGACCGTGAGGCAACCCGTGTAATTAAGGCTTTGCCGAAATTCTCTCCGGGTCGTCAGCAGGGTAAGCCAGTAAAGGTTTGGTTCCAAGTGCCCGTAATCTTCGAATTGATGTAATTTAGTTCTCATTTCATAGGAAAGGAGTCAATCATAATGGTTGGCTCCTTTTTTCGTGAAAATGAGAGCGAAGTGGTCAGGCTTACCGTTTTTATTTTTACCTTTGCGCAAAAATCAATCAATAATAGAAAATGAAGAATTATCCTATTGTATTAGCATTATTATGTGTCGCTTATTTTTCATCATGCAGTCAAGGTAAAAAGGCACCTGTAGAAGAGGATTATCAAATTCGGATTGCTGTTGATGAAACATTCCGTCCAATTATTGAAGAAGAAATGCGAGTATTTAACGCCAAATATCCTGAAGCAATTCCTCAAGCAAAATATATGCCGGAAACCGATGCTATTAATTTAATGTTGAAAGATAGCGTAAGGATGATTTTAAGTACTCGACCTCTTAGTCAGCAGGAAACGGATGCTATATTTGCCAATTACCAACTAAAAGTGCGTTTTAAACCCGTTGGTTTTGATGCGATAGCATTAATTATTAATCCAGAGAATCCTGATTCCCTGATGTCTGTATCTGATTTGCGTAAGATCATGTTGGGACAGATTACGCGTTGGGAACAATTAGAAGATGCACATTCAAAAGGAGATTTAGAAGTGGTATTTGATAATCCCAATTCCAGTACCGTTAGATATGTGTTGGACTCCATTTGTGGCGGTGCGCAACTGAAGGGTAATATGAAAAATGCTAAGTCAAATGAGGATGTTATTAATTATGTAGCTCAAACTCGCAATGCTATCGGAATAATCGGCGTTGACTGGTTACGTAATCCGAAGGATTCAACTAATCTTACGTTTAATCAAAGTGTTAGAGTGGTAAATGTGGGCCGTTCTGTAGAAAAGAACATTAACAACTGTTATCAGCCTGTTCAATATTATATCGCAACCGGTGATTATCCTCTTACTCGTACTTTATATATGATCACTACTGATCCGCGTACTCGCGCGATGGGGCTGAACTTCTATTATTTTGTTAGTGATCAAGCTGGTCAGTTAATCATAACAAAATCGTCACAACTGTTACCCTATATGCCTGTTCATATTAAGCAAGTTGTTTCAGATTGATGAATAATAATGGTTTCCTCAACTTATTTGCTGTCAAGTATGAAGGATGAGTCTATAAAGACTAAAAGTATTTACTTCGTATTTTGCTGCTTCAAAGAAAATTAAGGGCCATTTTCACACATTTTGTTTGCAAAAGTAAAGTCTTCGTGACAATCTGTGTGTTTTTCCCATTTTTTATAGTAACTTTGTGGTCTATAAATACAACTTAAGAATGAAAAAGAATAGAATTTTATCTTTTGCTGCAGGACTGCTGTTATCATGCAGCTTGAATCTTTCATTTGCTCAGTCAGCAAATGATGTTCCTCCCATAACACCCGAAGCTCAGCAAGATGCGCAAGCTTATCTGACCGTTTCAAAGAGCGGAAATGCAAAGCAGATGGAAGCGCAGAAGAAAGCAATTGTTAAGAAGTATAAGAAAAATGAAGGCATGTTGCTTTCAATCGGACAATACTTCTTTAAGAATGAAAATTATGATGAGGCTATTGTCTTTGCCAAGGCGGCTTACGATCGTGATAGCAAATCTGTAAGCGCTGTTCTTCTCGAGGGTGACTCTTACTATGCTCAGAACAAATATGGAGAGGCTGCCGGTAGTTACGAACAGGCTCGTATGATTAATGAAAACGACAAGAGAGCTTATTTTAGCTTGGTAAAAGTATATAAGTTTATCGATCCGGAGTTGGCTCTTGAAATTATGAATACCATCAAGGAAAAGTATCCAGATGATTTGGCTATTCATAAGACGATGGCTTCAATTTATTATCATCAGAACGATACAGCAAAGGCAAACTCTACCTACAAATTGTATTTCAATTCTGTTAAACTTGAAGATGATGTTGAAGCTGCTACAGAATTTGCCATCGTTCAGTTCTTGAATAAGGATTATGCTGGTTCTTTGAAAGTCGTTAATGCCATTATCGCTAAGGCTCCAAAAGAAATCAGTTTGAATCGTATGAAGTTCTACGATTATGTGGAATTGAAGCAATTCAAAGAGGCTGAGGAGGCTTCAAAGTCTTTCTTTGGTCAATATGCGGATACTCTTTACAACTTCAGTGACTATAAGTATGAAGGTCTCTTGCAGTCTAAGTTGAACAATATGGAGAAGTCTGCCGTTGCATATACCAAGGCTATTGAAATGGCTCCTGATGAAAAGAAGACTGCTTTGATGAAGGATTTGAGTGATGCATATCTCAACGCCGGTAAATATGATGAAGCCGCCGATGCTTATCAGAAATATATTGATAAGGTAAATCCTGAAAGTTTGGTTGAAAGATACAATAAGGGACGTATCTATTATACCGCTTTGGCAGATACGACGATCACTGATGAGCAGAAGAAACATTTTATCGAGGCTGGTGATGCTTTGTTTAAGGAAGTTGCAGCAAAAGATGAGAGTTATCTTGGTCCGTTCTGGAGTGCACGTATCAATGCCATGCTTGATCCTGAATCGCCCAACGAAGTTTCTATGCAGCAGTATGCAGAGGCAATGAAGCGTTTGGAAGGTAAGGATAATTCTTATGACTCAAAGCGTGTGGAATGTTTGCGTTATATGACATTCTACTATTTCAAGACCGACGATTACGATAATAGCTTAGCTTATGCTGAAAAGGTATTGGCTATTTCGCCTAATGACGGTTTGGCTACTCAAATTAAGAATGTTCTATCTCAGTTGAAGAAATAAGATAACGTAAGTGTACCTTATTTGATGAGGTGCGAATAGAAAACATCCGCAATGCCCCGGTTAAGGTGTTGCGGATGTTTTCTCATGTGTAGATAGTTGTTACTATTCTATTCTATTCTTCAGAACCATTTTTATTAAGAATGGTTTTTACTTCTTCTTCTACCTTGTAGAGTTTTTCTTTGCAGAAGGCAATTAGTTCTTTTGCTTCTTTCAACTGGTCGCAGAGTCGATCTATATCGTGTTCATTTGATTCAATTTCTCTAACTATCTCTTCCAGTCTTTTTTGTGCTTCCTGATAAGTAAGTTTTGGTTGTTTCATTTATGTAGAATTTATTTTACGATGCTCTTTATAGTTCCTTCTTTAAATCGGGTTTCCAACTCGTCACCGGTTTTTAGGTCGGCAGGGTTGCTGATGGCGTGGCCATTGAATAATGTGATGCTGTAGCCCATTTCCAGAATTCTTTTTGGGTCGGAAAGCCTGATTTTCTCTTCTGTCAATTCTATGAAGTGTCGGCATTGATTGAATATATTGTCAGTGAGATTCTGTAAGTGTTGCTCTTTATACTGATACTCTATTTTTTCAAGAGCGATAATCTTATAGATTTGTTGTTCTATTATTGTAAAATAGTTGTCAATCTTTTGCTCGTTACTTTTTCTAAAGTTAAGCGCAAACCACTCGAATCGACTTCCAAGTAGGGTTAATTTCTCACGTTGCTCTTCCAGATAACAACCAGTTGCTTTTTCTAGTCTATGTGTTAATTCTTCTAATGTGTTTGCAACCTGCTGCCTTTGCGTGAGGATGAAATCTCCTACTGCGGTTGGAGTTTTCAAGTGTGTATGGGCAACGTGGTCAATGACCGTCATATCGCGTTGATGGCCAATACCTGTGATGATCGGAAGTGGAAATTGTGCACAGTGGAAAGCTAAGTTGTATGTTTCAAAGCTATTCAGGTCGCTCACCGCTCCACCTCCGCGTATAATAACTACAACATCCCATGCCTCTTCTTCAGAGACAATTTTGTCTAAGGCTTCAATGATACTCGACTCCGTTTCATCCCCTTGCATCATGGCTGGGAATAGTTGCATTTTAAAGCGAAAGTTGCCTGCGTGTGATTCTATATGGTGACAGAAGTCTTCATAACCGGCTGCGGTGGGTGATGATATAATGGCAATGCGTTCGATCGGTATGGGTAGAGTGAGCTCTTTTTGCATATCAATAACGCCCTCGTTTGCCAATTGCTCCAAGATTTCTTTACGTCTTCGAGCCATGTCACCTAATGTGTATGAAGCGTCTATTTCTTCTACAATGAGTGAATATCCGTATACTTCATTAAATGTGGGTCTAATAAGAAGCATTACTTCCAGTCCGGCCTGAAAATGCTGTCCGGTCTGTGCTTCAAAATCTAATTGAAGTAATGGAAAGAGGTCGGCCATGATGACGGCCCGTGCTTTAGCTAATAGCTTAGTACGATCAGGAGCTTTTTGAATGAGTTCAAGAAAGCAATGCCCTTTGCTTGAAACTCTCACCTCACTTAATTCTGCTTTAACCCAATAGCAGTCGTAAAATTGTGTTTCAATGAGTTCTCTAATTAGAGAGTTCAACTCAAGTAACGACATGGCGCTATTTTCATTTGAGGAAGTTGATAAATTGTATCTCATGGATTGTCTTACAGATGAAGAAAAAGGAGTTGGGAGCTAAAGTAGGGTAAATACTCTTTAAAAAGAAAATCCCGCATCGGGATGATGCAGGATCCACTCTTGAAAGTGGTGCCTCCCTGAATCGAACAGGGGACACACGGATTTTCAGTCCGATGCTCTACCAACTGAGCTAAGGCACCTTTCGTGTTTGCGACTGCAAAAGTAAGACCTTTTTTTAGACTGACCAAAGTTTTTGAAGGATTTTTCTAAGATAATATCTCGATTTCCGAAAAAAATGATGTAACTTTGCAGTCGCAAAACGGAAAGTAGCGCAGTTGGTAGCGCACTACGTTCGGGACGTAGGGGTCGGGCGTTCGAGTCGCCTCTTTCCGACATGATCGGTAACCATTTTGGTTGCCGATTTTTGTATATAGTGATGAATGTATTATTGAGGGTCTATTGAAAATCATGGGTCAGCGGATTTTCCCGGTTGGCGAGGAAAATATCATGAGTATAAGTGTTATCATTGCGACATGAAACCAGACCAACTGCTCAGAGCAATCCTACCCGAAGTTCTGATA
>CALZOH010000060.1 GCA_945827465.1 uncultured Prevotellaceae bacterium | reverse complement strand
GCAAAAGTAATACAATAAAGCATACGCCCAACATTTGTCGGGTATATTTTTCAGGCTTTTAAGGGAAAAAATTGCGTCCGCCCCTTTTACAGAGCGGACGCGAAACGGAAACTGAAAAATAGATGTACCTCAGAAGTTCGTCACACCTGACGAGGAGAGGTCACAACCAACATATATTTATACTGATGTGTATGCTCCGAATTATTTTTTCTTCTTGAGCAGTTTCTCGATGGACTTGTCGACCTGCTTGATTTTCTTCAGATACTCCTTGTACTGCTTCTGACAGTCCTTGGCCAAAATCTTGTCGGCGCGGGTCTTTCCGCCCACATACTCCAGGTACTTCGTACGCGTATTGTCGGCTGCCCGCTGCAGCTGGTCGCGATACTTGGAGAGGTCGTCGAGCGACGAATCGGAATAGATTTGTTTTGCCTGAATGTCGATACCATACTGCTTGGAGAGTGCCGTCGAGAGCTCGCTGAAGGTCATGTCCTTGGTCAATTCCTTGCGGTAGCTGTCCAACTCGGCCGGTGTCATATCGCGCACCAAGCCCTGGGCCTTCTTACGACGCTCGATGACGTCGGGGCGCAGCGAAGTGGATACGACCACCGTGCCCTTCAACGTATTGCCATAAGTGTGCCACGAAATGCAATAGGCATCGCGGAAGTCGCGGTTCTTGGCATTGTTGACATAAATCATCAGCGCTTCTTCGCTCTGATCGGTACGAAACATGACGGCGGAAATATCATCCTGACCGGTCAAAATGCGCCATTGGGTGGAGCCTGTCCCGTCATTTCCATAAGGCTTGACATGAATCATGTTGTAAGATACGGCTTCATCGTCCTTGTAGGCCTGGATGAGGTCCTTGAGGAAATTAGAAATGGTTGAGCTGCCCCATTTTTCGGAAAAGGTAAAGTTATACACGGCCGAGCGACCGATCAAGTCTCCCGTGACGGGATTCTTAGAAGCCTGCAAGGAAGTGGTCTGCACCTTCACATCGGAACGATTGAGGAAGCCGCCCAACACCTGTCTCACACGCTTGGGATTCTTAATATCACTGCTCCAATCGACCAGGTCTGTTTCTTTCAACATGACCGTATGAGGATGAGGCGAAGCCATAGTCACTACGGTTGCCAGACTATAAGCCAACAAGGCTGCGGATAATAATTTACTATTCACAATTTTCATAATTATAGATGCTTTAAAAGTTATTCTTCTTCGATATATGACAAATGATCTTCTACTATCATTTCTTTAAACGTTTGGATGAGTGCCACGCGCTTCGTCTGCTCCTCGATGATGGCAGCCAGAATTTCCTCGCGGGTAGGCTCGGTCACGGCCGGCGATGCCTCGGTCGAATGGGCCAGCAGCGACACTCTCGATGCCTGCAGGTGGTCGTCTTCGGGCTCGACATAAGCCGTAGGCATAGTCTGCTGAGGCGTAGTCGGGATGGAAACCTGCGGCACCTCAGGCTCGGCCACTTCTTGGACCTCGGCATAATAATGCTTGGGCGCACGGCGCACGGCACGCCCCATCTTCAGTTGCATCAACACACGTTCGGCCTCGGTCTCAGCCCTCGGCGCGGCCTTCTTCGCCTTCACGCTGTCAGGAGCTCCGGCAGCTTGCTCCACCAACGAGAGCATCGGAGCCTCAGAGGCCTCCGGGCGCGAAACCCACCACCACATCGACACCATACAAACGGCCAGACAGGCGGCTGCCAACCAGGTCACAACCTTCCTGCGGCGATACCAGACGGGCACAGGCCGAGGGGTAGCCGCTTCCACGTCGGGCATACCACTGTCGAAATATGCAAACATTTCCCGATAAGGCTCCCACTCCGACGGCAGGTCGGGCGTCTGGCGGAAAAACTCCGACAGCCGGGCCTCTTCGCCCAAAGAGGTGCGACCCTCCATAAAGCGTTCGAGCAAGATTTCTATTTCCTGATATTGTTTCATCGTAACAACTGTTTATGTTTGATTTCTTCTAACAACTTTCTGCGAGCATTGGAGAGCAGGGTCTCCACCGTATGCTGTCTCAGTCCCAACAGAGTGGCCATCTCGTCAAGAGAACGCTGCTCGACCTGTCGCATGTGCAACACCAATCGCTCCGTACGCGGCAATGCCTGCATTCTCTTCTCTAACCACGACATCATTTCGCCCTCCTGCATCAACTGCAAGGGAGTGAGCGAGCCCTCTGACTGTTCGGAAACATCGAGACTTTCTTGTTCGTGAGAATGACGAAGGAGATTCAACGAAAGGCGACGCGCCATCACCACAATCAAGCGCTGAACCGTGAGCAAGTCCAACTCCTCGCGCATCGTCCAAAGGCGAATCATGACGTCTTGAGCAACATCTTCAGCGTCGTCGGCCGTAAGACGCAACGCGTAGGCTGTCTGCTCTGCCAGGCGACGCCAGGATTGGGCACTATGTTCAAAGTCTTCCTTCTTCATCACTTTCTGCCTATACTACACGATGGTCTCCGAAAACTCCATCAAAATTAAGATTATTTAAGTAAATAGCCATTCCGCGCCCCTCAATCCATATCAATTCCCGGGACAGGAACACACAAAAACCACTCCCCGAAAAGTCCCGCCGGCAACGCGCCGAGACCTTTCGGGGAGCAGTGGTGACCATCCATCCAAACAATTACGGACGCACGGAGCGGTTGGGGTTCACCGGATTCCAGACCGTGAGATGCGTATTGGCCGTTGCGACTACAAACTTATAGAGCGACGACTTGTAAGCAGTCAGGTCAACCTTGCACTGTCCGTCGCGAGCAGGCACCGTGGCTACCTTGATCCAATTCTCCCTTCCTTCTTCCTTAAACTTATTCTCGGGCGCCAGATAAACGTCGGCCATTCCTTTGGCCTCGTCAACCTTCCAGTTGAGAATGACGTTCTCCTCGTAATTATAGGCCGTGAGGTCGTAAATATCGCGTTTGCCGATGAAACTGATGCCGTCCTGCTCGAAGGCCACATCACGCGGCACTTCAAAATTCATATAGCGGCAAATGGTAGGAAGCACGTCAACATGTGACAACCAAGGCTCGGAGAACTGGCGATTCACCTTCTTCTGGTTAGTAGAAATCCACACGGTACGAGCTCGATCCGATTGACCACCATGATTGTATCCCTGTTCGTCACGACCATGATCGGTCAAGACAATCACCAACCATTCCTCGTTGAAATTCTTCTCGCGATACTGCACAGCCTCCCACACCTTGCCGATGTGCTCGTCTTCCTTCGTCACATAATAATCGGAAAAAGCACTATTGCCAAACAGATGATAGGCATCGTCAGGATACCAGAGGTAAACCCAACTCAAGTCAGGAGCATCTTCACGCAAACAACGGGCAGCCTCGCGACACACAATCGAATCGAACTCATAAATGTGCAAATCATGCTTCAAGTACTTCAGATCGGGAGCTGTATCATAGCCGTCATAGGCATAATCCAACTTGATAGAACCATTCTCAGGCTTTCCTTCACCCAACAACACGGTACGATTGTCTGTCCAACTGGAAAAGATAGCCGTCCGCACATCACGTTTCTGCTCTTCAGCAATGCGGAAGATGGTCCAATAGTTATAATTCTCCTGAATATCCGAGTTGCCACGCACATTGTGCTTGTTCATCCAAGTACCGGTCAGAATATTCGCATAACCGATGGCCGAGATGGTAGGCGTTTCGGAATATTGCCCGACTTTTCCGCCACAATAGGCACGTGAATAATGCCCCTTGCGGGCAATGTCGAACATATTCTTGGGCTGCAACCTCTCCATATTATCTGCTGCAATACCATCAATAATAATAAACACCGTCTTACGTTCCTTGGCGGCAAACACGCAGCAAGCAACAGACATCAATAACGAGAATAAAATGATTCTTTTCATATTTGAAACAGTTCAAGAGTTGTAAACGCCAACAAAAGTAGCACAAAAAAGCGAGTCCGCCCTTCCCCACCGGCTACAAAGTAACAAGGAAGCCTGTACCGAAAGACAATAATAACGCAAAATAGATGCTTTGTCGAATTTTTATGACAACGCTTTTCATGCTAAAACTTTTTTATTGTTGAGATGATATTAATTTTTCTCGTTTAACGATTTACACCATCTATAGTTTTGAGGTTTGTTTGATGATGCGTTCTTTTTCGGCGTCAATAGTAGAATAATTATTTCATTTCAACAAATCAAGAGTCTATGAATTGATGAGAACTACCCAAAAAGGGTAAAAAATTGCGTTTCAGATTCAATCACCTTAAAACTTTTGTTCTGAGAATGACAACATCGTCAAAAGGACGGTCGTTCTCAATCGTCGCAACCTTCTGGATTCTCTCTACGACATCCAGTCCTTCTACTACCTCTCCGAACACTGTATAGAGGCCATCCAAATGAGGTGAACCGCCCGTCTTCCTATACACTTCTTGCAAAGATGCAGGAATTACGACTTCACCCTTAGAACGTTCTGACACCGTCTTCACCATTTCACGCATTTCGCTCTTGGTAAATCGGCTTCCCCAAACGATATAGAACTGCGAGCCACTCGAACGACGCTCGGGATTTACCTCATCCCCTTCACGCGCAGCAGCAAGAACACCCCTTCGATGAAAATATTTGGGAAAAACGATTTCGGCCGGCAACGTATAACCGGGACCGCCATCACCCAAATCATCACTCAGCAAAGCATGACGGGAATCAGGGTCGCCACCTTGTATCATGAAATTCTCTATCACACGATGGAAGAGCAGGCTGTCGTAAAAATGACTTTCACATAGCTTGATGAAGTTATCGCGATGAAGTGGTGTCTCGTTATATAATTCAACAGTGATGTCGCCCTTATTGGTCACCATTTGCACACGACGGCGCGTTTCACTGTCCTGTCCCCAAAGACTGATTACAATGAAGAATAATAAACTGATTAACGATATGCGCATAACAATAACGATATATGGATTTGTATCAACAAAGCATTAATCCATGCCTTTGTCACTGGTGAATTCCTCTTCATTAAAATGATCCTCCGGCACCTCTTCTACAACCTTAGGAGTAACCGAACGTCTTTTTGCAAAACGACTCACACTAAGAATCATTCCGATGTAAACTCCATTCATGATCGTACTGGTTCCACCACGACTAATAAAAGGCAAAGGCTGTCCGGTCACCGGCATCAAGCCAACGGCTACCGACATATTGATAAGAGCCTGAGTAACGATGAGCAACGCAAGACCCAACACCAAAAATGCCGGAAACGGTCGCTCACACCGGTTGGCTATCTTGCTCGCTCGAAAGAGCAGGATGATATATAACATCAGAACAAAGAAACCACCTATCAATCCCATTTCCTCAATAATGATAGCAAAAATGAAGTCTGAAAAGGCTTGACTCAAGAAGTCGCGCTCAACAGAATTGCCGGGAAACTTTCCGATGATGTGACTGGTTGCAATGGCTATTTTGGCATGAGTTTCTTGACCACTTAAATCAATGTTTTCAACAGAGAGCGGTTTGTTTTTCTTTTCTGAAAAGTCTGCCAAGCGTCCCTTCCAAGTTGCCAAACGGTGCATTTTGGGAATCTTATTGAGTGTTGCCTGAGGTGTCACCGCAACGACGGCAATACCCAACGAAGCAATAATGGCCAATACGCCCAACAATTTCCCCATTTGCGCCAAAGGAACACGTCCGATAAACATGATCATAAGAACAACGAGAAATAACAAACCGGCCGTAGAAAAATTCTCCGGGAAAATCAGTAGACAGATAGGAACAGTAACCCACAAAATGTATTTGAAGGCATGCCGGTCAGCTCCTTTCTCAGTTTGTAAAGCCGATAGAATAAAGGCCACTGCCGCCACCACAGCGCCCTTCGCAAACTCTGAGGGCTGAATTTTCATTCCGAAAATTGTGATCCAACGGGCCGCATTGTTGGTCATCGCTCCCTTCGCCAATAGTACAATCAATAATAGGGCAGAGATGGGAATCATCAAGAACGGATAGAACTTAAACCATCGACTTGGAATGTGATGAGCCGCAACAGCCATACAGATACCGCCCAAGATAAAAAGACCATGCCTCAGCACCGGGTCAATAAAATTGCCGGTCTTGTAGGATAGCGAACTCGTTGCGCTATATACTTCGATCAGCGAAATGGCGCAAAAGATGAAATAAATCGCCCAAATAGCGCGATCACCTTGGAAGATTTTACTATAGCGATGGCTGATATGACGAAGGACTGAATCTGCACCCATAAAGATTATAGCTTTCTGACTAATTCTTTGAATTGTTCTCCACGATCTTCCATATTCTTAAAAAGGTCGAAGCTGGCACAGCAAGGACTTAACAATACCGTATCTCCGACTTGTGCAAAATCATAGCATGCCTGCACGCAATCAGCCATGCTGTGGGTATCGGCTACCGGCAAACCGAGAGGGTCAAAGAAATCATGCAGTTTTTTATTATCTGCGCCAAGGTAGACCAAAGCTCTGCACTTGGTTTTCACCAATTCTCGAATCTCCTCATAATCGTTACCCTTATCCTTACCACCGAGAATCAAGACGGTGGGCGTCTTCATACTCTCCAATGCAAAGTAACAGGCATTCACATTCGTTGCTTTCGAGTCATTGATATACTGAACACCTTTTACCTTTGCCACTTTTTCTAAGCGATGTTCAACACCCTTAAAACTTTTAAGACTTTCAACAATCACTTTTCCGTCAACGCCCATAATATTAGCAGAAATACCGGCAGCCAATTGGTTGTAGATATTGTGACGACCTGTAAGAGCCAATTCTTCTTCCTCCATATTAATTGGAGTTGGATACTCTATCTCATAATGCCCGTCATCGATATAGGCAATAGCGCCATTCTTTTTGATTTCCGAGAAAGGGCAAAGTCGGCTCTCAATCTGGTACTTTTCCAACTCTCGAGTAATGATGGGATCATCCTGCCAATAGACAAAAGCATCATCTTTTGTTTGATTGCGAAGAATACGCATCTTGGCATCCACGTAGTTCTGCATATTATAGTTATATCGGTCCAGATGGTCAGGTGTAATGTTCAACAAAACTGCCACATTAGCCCTAAAGTCATACATATTATCAAGTTGGAAAGAACTTAATTCTATGACATAATAATCATAGTTCTCTTCAGCTACTTGCAAGGCCAAACTTCTACCAATATTACCGGCCAAACCGACATTATAACCCGCCGCTTTGAAAATATGATATGTGAGCGAGGTGGTGGTGGTCTTCCCATTGCTTCCTGTAATGCAAATCATTTTAGCATTTGTATAACGGGCAGCAAATTCTATCTCGCTAATGATGGGTATCCCCTTTTCTTTGCAGGCTATTATCATAGGTGCATCATCTGGGATACCCGGACTTTTAATTATTTCATGGGCATTAAGAACCAGTTCTGCTGTATGCCCTCCGTCTTCCCATTCAATACCATATTGATTGAGCATCTCTTGGTAATGATGCTTGATCTGTCCGGCGTCTGACAGGAATACATCAAATCCTTTTTTTTGCGCAAGAACAGCAGCACCTACTCCACTTTCGCCTCCACCTAAAACAACGATTCTACTCATATTAATATTCATTTACCCTATCTGATTTTTAATGTAATAATAGTAGCCACAGCCAATATAATCGTAACGATCCAAAAACGTACCGTCACTTTTGACTCATGCCATACCCCACGAGGCCAGTTCTTGAATTTGTAGGTTGACTCAGGATCCAACTGCGAGGGCAACACCCTGAAGTTATCATGAATGGGCGTTCGTTTAAACAAACGTTGTTTCACGCCTCGACGCTTTCCCCATTTAAAGTATTCCACCTGGAGAATAACACTAAGGCTCTCCACAAAGAATATGCCACAAAGCAATGGAAGCATCAACTCTTTATGAATAATGATGGCCAGCACACCGATAATTCCTCCAATGGTAAGACTTCCGGTGTCGCCCATAAAGATTTGGGCCGGATAGGCATTGTACCAAAGGAATCCAATGAGCGCACCTACAAAGGCACAGATAAACACCACCAATTCCTGCGACTCCGGTATATACATAATGTTCAGATAACCGGCATATTCAATATGGCTGGACACATAAGCCAACACACCAAGAGCCATACCTATAATGGCAGAATTACCCGCCGCCATACCGTCCATACCATCGTTAAGATTGGCCCCATTAGACACTGCCATCACCACGATGACGGTCATAATGACAAACAATATCCATCCTCCTACCGTTTTGTATTCGCCAAGGAATCCCATCACTTCGCTATAATCCAAATTATTTCCTTTAAAAAATGGGATGGTTGTCTTCGTTGATTTTACCGGATCGGTTTTATGAATCACGTTGGTCACTTCTCCATTCTTTCTAATCTCAACATTTTCACGAATAACCGCATCCGGACTAAAGTACAATGTCAGTCCTATACAGAGTCCAAGTCCCATCTGTCCAAGCAGTTTAATTTTGGGATGAAGCCCGTCTTTTTTCTTCTTGAATATCTTGATATAGTCATCAGCAAATCCCAAAACAGCCAACCAAAGGGTTGTAACAATCATCAGGATCAGATAAATGTTTCTCAGTCGACCAAAAAGTAATATTGGAACCAGCATAGACACAATAATAATAATGCCTCCCATCGAAGGAACGCCTACTTTGTTCACTCCATACGGGTCGATGGATGCATCGCGTTGAGTCTCGGTAATATTGTGCCTTTTCATATAACGGATAAAATGCCCTCCGAACCATGCCGAAATAGCCAGCGCAAAAATCAACGCCAACAACGAACGGAAGGATATGTAGGTCCACATTCCTGAACCCGGAATACCAAACTGATCTAAGAATCGAAAGAAATAGTAGAGCATGCCTAATTAACGTAATGTTTAAAGACTTTTATTCTTGAAAGATTTCGAGCAACACTTCTTTGTCATCAAAATGATGCTTGACACCTTTAATTTCTTGATAATTTTCGTGTCCTTTTCCGGCTACCAGAATCACATCACCTTTCTTGGCCAACATACAAGCCGTACGAATGGCCTCTTTTCGGTCAACAATAGATAGCACCTTACCGCGTTCTTCATCTGTAATACCCGCCAACATATCATTGATGATGTCCTGAGGCTCTTCAAAACGCGGATTATCGCTGGTGATAATTACCTTATCGCTTAATCGAGCGGCCTCGTGTGCCATTAAGGGGCGCTTCCCTTTGTCACGGTTACCACCCGCGCCACAAACAGTGATAACCTCACCACGATGACAGAGAATCTCATCAATAGCATTCAACACATTGACCAATGCGTCCGGCGTATGTGCGTAGTCAACGATAGCGGTAAATCCCTTGGGCGAACGTAATGCTTCAAATCGTCCCGATACTGAACGGACGCTACTCAAGACGGTTAACACCTCTGTCGGTTCCTTGCCCAACATTACAGCTGCCCCGAAGATGGCCAATAAATTGGAAACATTAAATTTTCCAACCAATGGAACATAAACATCCTGACCATTAACGTTCAATTCCATCCCCTCAAATGTCATTTCCGTGATTTTCGCATGAAAGTCCGCCATCCTTGTTTGTGAATACGTTTTCACTGTAGCTGACGTATTCTGCGTCATAAACAAGCCGTTCTTATCATCCAGGTTCGTAATAGCAAAAGCCGATTTGTCAAGACCATCAAAAAACGCTTTCTTGGCATCACGATAATTCTCGAAAGTTTTGTGATAATCCAAATGGTCACGTGTCAAATTGGTAAAGATTCCTCCTTCAAAGCGGAGACCGCCAATGCGTTTCTGATGAATGGCATGCGAACTGCATTCCATAAAAGCATACTGACAACCCTCTTTCACCATCTGCGACAGCAATTGGTTCAGCGTGATAGCATCAGGCGTAGTATGATCGGCCGCAATAGCTCTCTCGCCAATGTAATTGCACACGGTAGAACACAAGCCGCATTTATTTCCAAACGCCGTAAATATTTCATAAAGAAGTGTGGCAATGGTAGTTTTACCGTTGGTTCCCGTCACTCCGACCAATTTTAATTGAGTGGAAGGATTGCCATAGAATTGAGTAGCTATCTTGCCGGTAGCATCTTCCGTATCCTCAATTCGGATAAAAGTCACTCCCGCAGGTAAATCTTCGGGCAATTGTTGACATACAACGGCCGTTGCTCCCTGAGCAATGGCTTTTCCGATATATTGATGACCATCGGCTTGCGTACCACATACGGCTATAAAGAGATGGCCGGCTTCAATTTTACGAGAATCAATTTGTATGCCACAAATTTCAATGTCAGTTTTGCCAACAGACTCGAGAATAACAATGTTTTTGAGAACCTCTGACAGTTTCATAGGTATAAATATGAATGATTATAACTTTTTGGACTTAGCGCCCGACTGATTCTTACTCTGATTCGGCTTCGCCGCATTTGCCTTTTGAGAGCTATTATTTTCCGAAGCCTGGTTGAGATCGGTTTTATGAGCTACTCCTGTTGGCATTGCTACCGGAAGAGCAGTTGTTTGCAACGTATCTTTTGCCATGATCACCAGCTTTTTCTTCACCGATTCATTGTTCATTTTCAACTGCAGAACTATCAACTCGCCCGCCCGAACAATATGCCCTTTTGGCAGACTTTGATTCACCACATTTCCTACGCCATTCAGTTTAACACGAAGGCCCAACTTCTCCAACAGGAAGAGAGCGTCACGCGCTCCCATGCCTTTAAGATCAGGCACAATCTTTGCCGACAACGTATCACCTACCAGTTTCAAACGCTGGCCATCCGGTTCTGAGTGCCCCCAACTGATTTTTTCCGAAGAGAAACCTAATTCTCCGCCGTTTTGCAACAAATTCAGTTGATTCAACACATTGGCCGTATAAGCCAAGTTTCCATTGTTCACCTGCGGCAGATGCGAATGTAGCGTATCTGTCGCTATCGACAGCTGCGGTTGCATGGTCTTCAGCATCACCATTTCCGCAATTTTCTTAAACACAGGGCCACATTGGGTTCCTCCTGAAGCTGGTAATCCATGTTTCTGAATGCAGACGATACAACTATAAAGCGGAGCATCTGATGGGAAATATCCGGCAAATGAAACCAGATAATCCCTTGAGAAACCACCTTTATTCCAAACTTGCGCAGTTCCTGTTTTTCCCGACACTTTGAAATGCTTTGAGCCGGCTCTACCACCCAAACCTTTGCTCACGACCCATTCCAAACAAGTTTGAATGTTCTTGAGAGCTTGAGGAGAACACATCTGCTCTCGAATTACCTGTGGCGGATATTCTTGAATCACCTCTCCGTCACGAATAGCTGCCGTAACAAAACGCGGACGCATCATTCGTCCATTGTTAGCCACGCCGTTGTAGAAATTAAGCACGCTGATAGGCGGCACTTGCGTCTCATAACCAATACTCATCCATGCCAAAGCCGTTTTCGACCAATTGCTACCATCTTTCTTTGGACGCCGAATGCGAGGTGGCGTATATCCGGGAATATCCAAATGGAGATCTTCTGCTATTCCTATTTTATATAATCCATCCACAAATTTTTCGGGATGGTCATGGTAATTGCGGTCAATCAATACACTCACACCAATATTAGAAGAGTACCCCAGACATTCTGGAACACTGATGACCTGATATCCGCCACGATGCCAGTTATGATCTTTCATTCTCCGACCGTACATCAGTTTGATACCATCCCCCGTATCAATGTGATCATTCATACTTATTTTGTTGTCATTGAAAGCCACCATAAAAGACATCGGTTTAAACACCGACCCTGGTTCCATCAGGTTGCTGACAGCTTGATTTCTCACTTCACGATACTCTCCGTCACTGCATCGAGTCATGTTAACAATGGCTTTCACATCACCGGTCTTGACTTCCATCAAAATAACCGTACCTATTTCGCCATTTTCCTTTTTGAGCTGATCAACAATTGCCTTTTCACAGAAGTCCTGCATTTTAACGTCAATGGTAGTAATTAAATCTGCGCCATTGACAGGAGGCACATCTTCAAACGGCAAATAGGTATTAAGTACTTTTTGACGATGAACGATACCGGGCTTACCTCTCAACAAGGTATCGTAGGCCAACTGCAATCCAGAACGGGCCGAATCCTTACCCGGATATAAATCACCGATGGTTCGCGAAGCCAATGTTCCAAAGGGTTTCTTAATCTCGTTAAAACTCTCATGGTGGAATCCGCTTCTGTTCTTACCCAAATTAAAGAAAGGAAGTTTCTGTATCTCCTTATAATCGATGAAAGAGATTCGATACGGATAAATCAACCAATGTTTGTTGCGCAATTCCCGCCCTTTCTGAATGCGGGAACGATACCATCCGACGCTTTTACCCGGCAATATCCGATTAAGTCCGATACAAATACTGTCCATCTTGGCATTCAACAGCGAATCGCGCTCTTTTTGAAGTTCGATCTGTCTCAGACTATCTTTCTCCTTTACACGGAAATCCATATAGATTTTGTATTCCGGCAATGAGGTAGCCAGCAACTGCCCATCGGCCGAAAATATATTGCCGCGCTGCGGACTCACGCTCACATTCTCCTTTACAAATTTTTCGCTGGCAGCCTTCCATACGTCGCCTTCCACAAACATGGTGCGGATCGCACGATAAACAATGACTACTCCTATCAGACAAAAGACAAAAGCAATCACATGGTATCTACCAATGACAGATTTGTTAGAGAATATCTTCATTTTTCACGCTGTTTTGGATGAATCACAAACGGAGGTTGAGGAGCAATACCCAGTGTGCTGTCACTGGTGTTACGAAAGTATTCCACAATCTTACTCTCGCGAGTTCTCATCATGAGTTGTGAAGATCGTGTCATCGATTCATATCTGATTTCCGTCAATTCTTTTTTAAGTTCATTAATGCGAATCATCGCTTGCTGCGAATTATAGCGATTGGTGATATACAAGATGATCATCACCAACACCATCAAGAAGAAAGGCACATGACGTCTTAAATTGGCAGCATTAAAAAAGTCGCCTCGCAGGAATGCCTCAAACGACATGCTGACGTGCTCATCGTCATCATCAGATAGAGCCTCCATTACTTTCTGAACACCGCTCTGCTGATCTTCTTCAACAGCAGCTTGCTCATCCTTCTTCTCTTCGGCCTCATCTACCTCCTCATCGGGAACCGGCGCCAAAAGGTCTTCATTCAAGGGAGTCGGTTCGCCATCGGTGATGTGTATTCCCGGTTTGCGCTTGCTATCTTCCTTCATGATTCAATATTTAGTCGTTCTGCGATACGAAGTTTTGCACTGCGACTGCGAGGATTACGTTCTTCTTCTGCTGCATCAGGCAATATCACCTTGTTGTTGACCGGCTTCAACGGGCTAAGCAAATTGCCATAGAAATCCTTATCAGCCTTACCATCCACATTGCCTGCTCGCATAAAGTTCTTCACGATACGGTCTTCGAGCGAATGATAGGTAAGTACCACCAATCGTCCGCCGGGTTTTAATAAATCTATGGCTGAGCCAAGCATTTCGCAGAGGGCTTCGAGTTCGTGATTCACTTCAATGCGTAATGCCTGAAAGACTTTTGCCAGATCTTTCTTTTCGCGACTTTTTCCCATCAGCGGATTCACCACCTTGATGAAGTCGTCGATGGTATTGATGGGCTGTATGTTTCTATTCCGAACAATGGCAGCAGCCAACTGACGCGCATTGCGCAATTCCCCATAGAGGTAGAATATCTGCGCCAACTGTTTTTCATTGTAAGTCTGAATAACGTCCTTGGCTGAAAGGGATGCTTGACGATTCATTCGCATATCGAGCGGTCCGTCTTGTCGAAACGAAAAACCACGACCGGCTTCATCGAAATGATGACTTGACACACCCAAGTCGGCCAACAAGCCGTCCAACTGTTCCACTCCATGATAGCGCATCCAGTTTTTCAGATAACGGAAATTGCTATGCACAAACGTGAAACGGGAATCTACCGGAACATTATTGATGGCGTCACTATCCTGATCAAAACCGTACAAGTGTCCTTTTTCACCCAATGCCGACAAGATGGCACGACTATGACCGCCTCCACCAAACGTAACGTCTACATATACTCCGTCCGGGCGGATGGAGAGTCCGTCGATACACTCTTGAAGAAGTACGGGAATATGATAACTACCGGCGTCCTTAATCATGTTCGGTCATTATTTGTTCTAATTGCTTGTTCAAAGTCTCTTGGTCATCTGTTATCGACAAGGACTCTTTGGCCCATATCTCAATGGTTTCGTCCATGCCTATAAACTCCACTTCCTGCGTGATGCCCGCCATTTTCAAATAGCGTTTCGGTATCAGAAAGCGGCCGTTCGCATCCAACGTCAGCCATTCCACGTCCCTTACGAATTGGCGGAACATCTGCTGTTGCTCGCGACTCCACACGCTCAACTTGGCGTGAAGTTCATCCAAACGCTGATTCCACACCTTTTCCGGATAGATCACCAGGCAATTCTCAAAGAGATCTTTGCGCAGAATCAGACGTTCCTCTTCTCCTTCGGAAAACACACGTCGGAACACGGCAGGAAGAAAGGCCCTACCTTTTTGGTCTACTTTTGCATGAATGGTTCCGATGAATCGCATATTTCCCCAACAAAAATGTTTTGGCAAAAGTACGCATTTCTCACCAATTCGCCACAATTCCCCACCTTTTTTCTTGAAAATACCTAAATAAAACTTCTTCGCACCAATCCGTCTTCACAAAACGTTCATT
>CALZOH010000059.1 GCA_945827465.1 uncultured Prevotellaceae bacterium | reverse complement strand
ATCCAGCACGCAGCGAAGGGAAGGTAGCCCACTTAACACCGAACAACTTGATACCTTCCTTAGTATTGTCACCAAAACGAGAAGATGCTTCAGCTGTAACAGTAGCGTCAACGAAATAACGGTTCTTGAAGTTGTAGTGACCATCCACATAGTATGCCATGTTCAACCACTTATCATTGGTACCACCATAGGTGAGATACTGCAAAGAATAAGAGAGGTTAGGCATCTTATCGTTGGTGTTGTTATAACCACTTACATAACTATTGGAGAAGTCGAAAGAGGTGAAGCGGAAACCGGCAGTAACATCCATATTGTGTGCACCGAAGTTCTTGATAGCACGAGCATAGAGGTTATTGAAGATAGAAGTTTCATCACAGAATTGTGACTTAATAGAACTGGTCACATTACCAAGTCCGTTAACAAACTTACTGGGCACACCGTTGTAAGGCAGGTAGTAGAGCTCAGAAGTACGATCCATGACATAGCTAAAGCGATCACCAATGGTCAACCAAGAGTTAACCTGATACTTCGGATTGAAGTTCAAAGTAAACAAAGTCTGCTCTTGATAATTCTTGTTATCACCCTGACCATTTTCGAGAATCCAATAAGGATTGGCCAACGGGTCGGTACCATAGCTCTCACCAAAGCGGAACGGATTGTTTGCATCTGAGAAATACTTACCGGCATAGATAGAGTTGGAAGCTGCAAGCATGTTTCTCTGCTGATCGGGATCCCAATAGATGAAGTAACCATACTTGCTAATCATAGGAGCATTGATCAGACCCAATACATTGGGAGAAGAGATGTTTGACTTGGAATAGTCCTGAGCCCAACCATTATCACGCAAGTTATAAGAGTTGCGAGCATAAGAGATGTCGAATGCCACCTTCAATCTCTCTGAGAAGTTAATGTCAGTGTTGAAGCGGATGTTCAAACGATTGAAGTCACTCTTCTTGGCTGTTGCATCAGCCATGGTATAACCCAAAGACAATGCATACATAGCGATATTGTCACCACCTTGTACATTAATTCGGTAATTCTGAGTCAAAGCTGACTGATAAAGATCCTTCTGCCAATCTTCATTGTTATGATAGATATCATAGAAGGTGTAATTAGGATCTTCGTTCATAAACGGCTGGCTCGAAATACGATCGAGATAGTCCAATGTATTTGACGGATTATCGGGTACGTAGGTTCCCAAGATTTCAGACATATAATTTCTATACTCTGAGCCACTGAGAAGGTCGAGCGTATTAGGAGTCGTTTCAACGCCACCATAAATACGAACACCGATTCGAGTAGCACGGCTGCGACCACGCTTAGTTGTGATCTCGATAACGCCATTAGCACCCTTGGCACCATAGAGAGCAGTACCGGAAGAGAGTACTTTCACATCTTCGATATCCTCTACGTCAAGACCTGTCAGCACATTGTTGAAGAAGCCATTGTGGATGGCCGTTCTATCATACTGCAAATCCCAAATAACACCATCGACAACAATCAGAGGTTGAGCTGTTGTATTAAGAGAGTTTAAACCATTGATGAACATGGCTGCACCCTGACCTGGCATTCCACCACGCATCAAAGTACGAACAGAACCATTCAACGAATTTTCAATATCGCTTTCAACCGAGATGGCAGCAGTATTGTCGGGAGACATCGAATAGTCACGGAATACCTGATTACCATTCTTGAAGAAGGATTTGAAAACGGAATTATAGAGATTCACATTTACATCACCATCTTTAATAGCAACCTGAACAGGATTGTATTCGGGAGTAGCCATATACAAAGCGGTAACAAACACCGGAACGGAAATGGTATAACGACCGTCCTCATCAGTCATCGCAGTGTAACGGATGTCATTCAATGCCTGTACTTGAACACCACTCAACGGCTTCTTGGTAGCAGCATCGAAAATCTGTCCACGAATTTCTTTCATCTGATAGGTAGGTCCGGTCGGCAAGACACGTTTCTTGGGAACTTGCACTTCCTCTTCTTCCTCTACACCCTCATCAATATCCTGAGCATACAAAGGAGAAACGCCTACCAAGAAGAAAAGGCTCAAGCCTACGCCAAAGGCCTTTTTCAAAAAATAATTTCTTCTTATATTTTTCATCGTCGTATATTTTTAAATTACCAGAAGACTACTCATCCTTACCCTTCAGGATAAAACAGTCAATATACAGAGTCGGGGTAATTGTCTTACGGTCTGCAACACTAAGAACAGTCTGCAGAGACAATACCGGTGCTGATTTAGATACTCCGTAATAAGAATACGGGAACTTGAAGTCCTTGAAGAGAAGGATCGTATCCACCTTGGATGTATTCGTTACGAAAGTTTCTTCGGATTTAATTTCAGAAGCTTTACCCTTAGCATCAAAGTCATACATCAACGTAGCTGTAAACTTATTTGCCTTCGGAGACATGTTAGACGGGTCTGTCATGTTCTCAGGCACGAATACACCATAGATGTCATAAGTACCGGAAAGTACATTCGGAATGTTGAACGATACAACGGGCTTAGATGCAGAACTTGAGGGAGCAAACTCCTGATAAGCATTGCTACGTACACGACCTTGTACAGAATCGTTGCGGTTACCATCGGTAACTTGATGACGGATACCCGACGGACTGCTACTCAACAGATAGTTGCAATAGTGCTGATTCAGATAGAAGGTATGCTCAGCCTCAATCACGATATCATACTGCCAAGCTTTGTTAGCATGGAAATTGAAATGATCGGTAATGAAAGCATAACCATTACTTGCCTCCAGAGGAGTCTTTCCTTCAGTCAAAGTATTGCAATAAGGAGCGTGCTGATGATACTCATAGGATGATAAGTAATAAGCAGTAGAAACTAACGAGTCTGCTGTTTCAAAGAAATTCTTCACAGAACTTACGGTTGCATCCTCATAGTTGAAACCGGGCTGTTCGCGCAAACTATAGAACATATTATTAAAGATAACACGCTTAGCATACAATTCCTTCAAAGAGTCAGCTCTTACACTGTCAGTAACGAACTTATTAAGGTCCTCATCGAAATACGTATATTTGTTCTTTAAGTTAAAGAAGGGCTCAATCTTTGCGATAGCTTCTTGCCAAGCAGTATTAGAAGGAATGATGGCTGCAGAAATAGAGTCTTCATTCATTGCAATGCTCGGAAGGATCTTATTGCTCTCAACAAAGTAAGAGTCTACATACTGAATCTTACCATTTACGGTAGAACCTTCAGTACTGAGCCATTCGATGAACATCAAAGTATCCTTATCCAAAATATACTCATACATATCAGAGGTTGAAGTTTCAGTCTCGATTACCTCACGCAAACTGGGAGCATATGGAGCAATATTTTCCAAAATGTGGAGAGTACCATTGGTTGAAGGAATATTCTTAAACTTAGGATCAGAAGAAATGCTGACACCCTTGAAAGTATTCTCAGGTACATTGTACTCAGCATACTTCGAGTTGTACAACATGATCTTCTCTACTTTGGCATAAGCACCACTATAATTGTAGTTGGCAATATGGTTGCGTACAAACTGCTTCTCTACAACTTCATTCTTACCTTCAGCCAAAAGGTCGAGCCACTTCTGAGCATCGTAAGTACCATCCTTCGGTGCCCAAACCGTGAATACTCTCGGAGAATTCAACAACTCCTTATAGGTGATGGTTGCCGGAATACCGTAAGATTTCTTATTGACAATTGTCTTCTCAAGAATCTTAGTGAAGTCATCGGCCTGACCAGAAGCAACCAAATTCTCCCACAAAGTACCGGTAGCATTTGTCGTATTTAAATCAAAATGGTCGTCGGAGCAGGAAGCCATACCGAAAATGGCAAGCAAACCAATAAGGCCACTCTTGAACCATTTAATACTTATCTTTTTCATATATCTTAATTTTATATTTTCGATTATTAATTCGGAAACACGAATATTAAATAGGTGGAACTGACGTCAAGCCCAAAAGCGCAGACTAACGTACAGAGATTCTAAACCAGATGTCAGTTCCATATCTACTCAATTAGTTTCTTACGATATCTTCATCAACAATCCAAGCGGGATTTTGAACCAAGGCAGGATTAACCTTCATCTCATCCTTCAATACCGGACTAAAGAGAGAGTTCATCGTAGCCAACTTAGCTTTAATAGCACTCGAATTAGAAGCGTACTTAGCAACCAACAGATTCAACATATTCTGAGTGGAGTTGTCGCGCATTGCCATACGAACGAGGTCGAACCAACGCTTGCCCTCAGCAAAGAACTCACGCTGACGCTCTCTCATTACGAAATCATACAGTGCAGTAGGAGTACTGTAAGAAGTATACTTCAATCTGTACTTGGACTCCATCATCGGGTTGGAACGATCCAAAACTGCATTGGTCAAATTGAATGCTTCTTCCAAGAGAGGATCGCCTTCCTCACATGAGCAAGCGATAGCTTCAGCCTTCATCAGAATGACATCAGAAACACGATAAATAATCCAGTTTGCATCGCAAGAAGATGTTGAGCGAATACCTGAATAGTTAACGTTAGCGGCTGATGCAGATGTAGCTGCCTTTCTTACATTAGAACCATCCAAAACTTCTACCTCTTGAGCAACATACTTAATCACGCGGTAGTCGTTGGAAGAAGATGTTGTGTTGGTCTGATACATGATAGACTCTACAGCACGAAGGTCAGTTTGACAGTAAACACTCTGAGCCATATCGGGACGCAAATCAACTTCCTGATAAATGGAAGAACCACCTACCAAACCAGATTGGTGATTACCACCATCCAAACCGCCATAGAAAGATGTTACCAACGAATTAATATTACGAGAGCCATCGAAAGCAATCTCGAAAATACTTTCCAAAGAACCTTTTCTACCGAACAACTCCTGATAAGGAAGATCTTGGATACGACCGAATGATGTCGGTTGATATATAGGCAGAGGCATCTTAGAAGGATCGGTTGAACCATAGTAATACTCCTTCTCCTTTTGGAACTCATGCAACTTATCAGCAATCACTACGTCGCACAACTCAATAACTCTTTGATAGTCTCTTTGAGATTGTCCGGGATACTTAGCAGCAGAGTCAGGACAAGAGTTCTTAGCGGCACGCCAGAGGTAAAGATCAGCCAACAGTGCATAAATAGCATTCTTTGTAATACGGCTGGTGTTATATACATCATTACCGTAGTCGGTCATACCATCATCCTTGCAGTTTTCCAAATCATTAATCAGGAATGACAAGATGGTTTCAGAAGGAATCTGAGGCATCGGGTCACGAGCACCTTCACTGGTATCGTTAGCCTTAACGTTGAAAGGAACGTCACGGAAAGCACGAACCAAATAGAAGTAATACAATGCACGCAAAGCCTTGCATTCAGCAGCCATGGGCTTCCAATCGCTCTCAGTGAAACTGGGGTCTTTAGCAATCACCTCTTCACCTTTAGAAAGAACCAAATTACAATATCCGATTCCACGATAATAAGAAGACCAATTGTACCAACCGTTGGTAGGCAAAAGGTTTGCATTAACAATATCCTTGATATTTTGGTCATCCTCTGACTTCAAGATGAAGTTATCGGAACGAAGTTCACCCCAAACAAACATACGCTTCAGAACATCAGAAGTAGTCAATTGTTTGTAGCAAGATGCCAAAACACTGGTCAAGTCATTTTTATCTTCCCAGAATTGCTCGCCTGTAACTTGATTGGTCGGATAAACAGTCAAGAAATCATCAAACATACTGCATGAGGAGAATAAACCCGCTAAAGCAATGCAGCCTGGAAGAATCACTTTTTTATATATTCCTAATTTTTTCATAATATACAATCATTAGAACGAGAAATTCAAACTAAATGTAATAGAACGAGATCTCGGAGTTTGAGAACTATCGAATGCAGGAGAATATCCACTTGCACCGTGCTCGGGATCCACACCCTTATACTTCGTCAAGAAGAACAAGTTGTTAGCAGAGCAAGAGAAGGAAAGGTTGCTCAGACCAAGACCCATCTTCTTCAACCATGCACGATCAAACTGATAAGAGAGCTGCATATATTGCAAACGAATAAAGTCACTATTCTCTACATAACGGTCACTTGCCAAAGCATTGTAAGAAGAACCAGCCTGAGTATTCATAGCGCGAGGAATCTCGGTGATGTCACCATTCTTACGCCAACGCCAGTTAACAGCAGCGCTCTGATTCTTGTTAGTACGCATATCTTCAGCATACATACGAGCCAAGTCCACAACCTTAGCACCTACACGAATATTGAAGCTGGTCTTCAAAGTCCACTTGCCATACTTCAAATCGACACCGAAACCACCATTGAAAGTAGGATTGGAGTTACCAAGGTAAACAATGTCCAACTCATTGATCTGACCATCGTGGTTAATATCTTCATAAATAGCATCACCACCAGAGAACTGATAGTTGGTACCACCGTAGTTGTAGAACATACGAAGAGGATTACCGTCAGCATCGAAGATAATGTTACCATTAGCATCACGAGCAATAGGACAAGAGGCATCTTCACCACGTGCAGCAGCTGCAGCGGCAGTGTTTTCACCATAGAGAGAATTCTTGGACTCTTCTGCAAAGTAACCGCTGTGAGCATAATCATAACGATAAACGCCCTTATAACGGAAACCGTAGATTGAATACAAAGCGTTACCAACCTGAACACGGCTCAAATAATTCTCATTGGCATAATTGAAATCACCATTCAAACCGGCCAATACGCTGGCATCCATAGAAGTGATGCGGTTGCGGTTCTGAGAAGCATTGAACTTTAACTTCATTGAGAACTTACCAATCTTACAAATATCCTTGGTATTCATATAGAATTCCCAACCGGTATTCTTCATCGAACCCACGTTTGCATAATCCAAAGAAGAGTAACCAGTAGATGAAGGAATAGACACATTAGATTGAAGCAACTCTGAAGTACGCTTGTCGTAGATATTGAAATTGAGGCAGAACAAATCCTGGAGAAGGTTCAAGTTGAAACCGAAGTTCCAAGACTTTGTCTTTTCCCACTGAACTGTAGTCAAACGAAGATTGTTAGGAGAAATGGCAGACATAAATTGACCATTATATCCATAAGAACCATTGTTACTATACTTATTGTAGATTACAGAAGTTCCACTGGGAGTGTTACCCGTTACACCCCAACCAGGAGCAAAAGAGAACATATTTACGACGCTCTTCAAAGGACGGAAGAACAACTCATCACTGATGTTCCAACGAGCGGAAACACTGGGGAAGTAACCCCAACGCTTATCCTTACCGAAAGCAGTACTACCGTCAGCACGTACTGTGGCATCCAATACATACTTAGACTTAAACGCATAGTGCATGGTAGCAAGGAAGTTCAAACCATGAGACTTGGAAGTCGAGGTTGAAGAACCAGTCAAGTAAGCATTTACAGTAGGATCGGTGATACCACCTACCAAACCGCTTGAAGACAACGATTGCTGATTAGAGTTATAAGTATTCATTTCACCACGACCCATGATCATGAAAGAGTGATCCTTCGGGAGTTTCGGAGTGAAAATCAACTGATGACGAGTAGTGAACGACAAAGAACGAACATTGTTGTTAGCACTCAGGTTCAAACCGTCGGTCCAGCTACCAGTTGCCAACTGACCAGGATAGTAAGCATCAGTTGTTGAAGAGCTCGCATACATATATACTTCACCCTTGTAATCCAACATGGTCTTTTCAGCTGTCTTACCCAACAATTTGTACTCAATCTGGAATTGCGGACTAATGGTATAAGAACTAACATCTTTCCAAGAGAGATTAGCAATAGCGACAGGGTTACCATTGGAAATCATATCATTCAAATAATATGAAGTATAACCATCGGGAACTTCGCCCGGAACAGAATAACGAGGATACATCTTGAAGTATTCGCCCGTATCATAGTAAGACAAAGTATTCGGATCATACTCCCAGCGAGTTACCGTCATGTTCGGCATAGCCTGATAAGCTCTTGACAAAATGTCGGTATAATTCTGCTGATTCTTGGTGTAAGTCAAAGAGAAGTTTGAGCTGAACTTAATACGGTCAGATACCTGATAGTCCAAAGCCATACGAGTACTGAAACGATCAAGTTGCTGTTTGATAATGGTACCAGTTTCATGGTCATAACCACCGGATACACGGAACTGAGCCTGATCACCACCACCAGTAATACTCAAGTAATACTTGTGAGATTGTCCGAACTGAGTCACCTCATCAATCCAGTCGGTATTCTTATTAAAGTTGGCATAATAAGCAGTACGGTCGCGCTTATACATCAACTCAACCATGTTGGAAGTAAGGTCGCTCTGACGAGGATTGAAGTAAGCCTCTTTCAACATCATGGTATATCCGTCACCATCCAACATCTTCATGCCTTCAGGCTGCCAGCTACCAGAGAAATAATAGTTACCGGAAACTTTGGCGTTACCCTTAATACCACGACGGGTAGTAATTTCAATAACACCATTAGAACCTCTTGCACCCCAAATAGCACAAGCACCGGCATCCTTCTTAACTTCAATACTCTTGATATCCTCAACGTTTACGTTCAACAAATTGGCGAACTGCTCGGTATTATCCATATCTTGCAGGTCAACATCCGTTGAAGTATAGTTCTCGAGAATATGTCCATCGACAACAATCAAAGGTTCCTGGTTACCGCTGATGGTAGTAACACCACGCAGACGCATACTCATACCAGAACCCAAGTTACCAGAGTTTGCAACGATATCCAAACCTGCGATCTGACCCTGAAGAGCCTGGTCGGCAGATTCAAAAGAAAGTCCTTGCATTTCATCCATATCCAGAGTTTGTGTTGCAACTGAAACTTCTCGTTCAGGAATGGAGAGACCATTACTCTTAACGCGACGTGCACCCACAACCTTAACGTCTTTCAATGTACGTGTGTTCTTTTCCAATTGGATTTTGAAGACGGTAGTAGTACCTATCTTACTTTGCCACGGACGATAACCAATATAATTAACCTTCAATACATTGTTAGGATTCTTGATCACCATGGTAAAGTTACCACTCATATCCGTCTGGGTAGCTGACTGAATACGATTGTTGGCATCGACCTCAACCACATTCGCCATCATTGCCGGGCCGTCTTGTGGATTCCAAACACGGCCTGAGATCCTTTTCTGTGCATAGCTTAACGTAAAGCTGCAGCACAGCATAAGCAACAGAAGATACTTAATCTTATTCATTGTATTCAATTTTATTTTCTAATACGATACTTGGCGACAAACTTCTTAGCAGATGCCACCGAACTCCATTCTGAATCGTAACGACCATTAGCAGGAAGTGCCTTAAAATTGAGTACACCATTAATTCTATGTACAACAGCGAATGAAGATGTACTGATAGCGGTAGCACTTTCCTTAGGTTTATCAAATTCGAGGTCACGAGTCACGATATTATAACGACCACTTTCCGTATCAACCTTACGAGTATCGCCATTCTTGTCGGTAATGAGCAAGTCACCACCATTAGAACTAATCTCAACAGAGATATAACGGTTTGTTTCGTTATTAATACATGCTGTTTCGTAGGCCGTCGGACTGATAGGATTATTATCTACGAATACTGAATTATCCTGGAAGTGATACTTCACAAAATTCAGCAAGCAAGTAATCATAGCTTGAGCTTTCGTCTTCATTTCCTCAGTGATTGCGTCAACTATAGCCTGCTGTTCTTCAGTCAGCTCAGTTTCGCCATCACCTTCAATGGCTGCGATTTCAGCTTTTTTGCCTGCAATGTATTGTGAAATCTCTTCCCAAGTAGGAAGACCATTATTAATAGCGGCACGTACGCTTTCATTATCCGGAACATAAACCGTATAACGATACGTATTGAAGAAGCGTACATTCTGATCAATGGTATTACCACCAACAAAAATATAATATCTTTCACGAGCCTTATCTTTCTCACTCTTGGTTGAATAAGAATCCAAGAAACCAGCGTCATCAATCGTCTCGGGATCAACCTGAGTCAACTGGAAGAATTCAGAATAGGGAGAATCTTCTCTTTCTTCATCATAAACAACAGAGTAAACAGACTTCAAGGTTGACTGAATCGGACGGTCAATCACATAAGTCATACCATTACCATAACCATTGGTTCTTTCAGACTTATCGAAGATTTCCTTTACATGACATACCTGTCCCGGATGATCGAGTTGCCAACCACCCTTCACTGTCATACCTTCAATACCGGCATCAGCGTTTTCTACATAAACAGGAGCACCACCCTTGGTTACATAGTAATGATTGCCATCATATACACCTAACTTGGCATCAGACTCGTCAACGATAATATGAGCATCCAACATATCCTTCAAACGGTTGTTCACCTCGGTAGCTGAAATAGTCTTTGTCATATATACAGAGTCTACAAAGCCTGTAATCGGGTCATATTTCCTTGCACGAGCAGAAACAGGAGTCGTATTACGAGCATTGTAACTGAACTGTAGCACGTAAGGAACCGACTTAGAAACGCCGATTGGGTCATAATACAGAGTCAAAGCATTATCCGTCGGGATGAAGAAGCTAAAGTTAGTACTCATAGCCAACAGATAAGTAGAAATAAACGCATTCAGAGGAGCTGAATTCGGGTTGGTAATAAACTTATCATCAGCAGTGATTGCCCAGTTAAAGATGCGCAAGCTATCTCCAACCAAAGCGGGAGCTGATACAGAAGCATAACGTGCAGGTGTATAAACCTGATTCATTACGTAAACAACACCATTGTTAGCGATCAAACAAGTGTCAATCTTACCCTTAAATTCTTCCACTGTTTCTGCATTAGAGAACATCGGGTCACGAGCGTCATTCATAATTGTCAAGTACTTGCTCGGTACGCTCTCAATGAAAGAAGACTTCATCAAGTTCGTGATCAATGCCTGAATTACGCTCAAAGGAATTTGATCCAAGTTGTAATCAAGATTTTCCTTCGTAACGGGCTTTTCTACAGCATAAGCATCCATCAAGAACTGTCCACCACCTAACTTGCCATCATCACTTCCTAAGAAGTAATCTTCAATAGCCTTGTCAGAGGGAACAAACATCGCACCCATATCCACCTGTACACTATGACTGGCGTTATAATAGGTATTCCACCCTGGATCATAGGGCAAATAATACGAAAGATTGTTGTTCTTGGGGTCTCTTGACAATTCTGCAGCATTCTGTGAACGAAGAGAAACGTAACGTTTTTCAAACACAGAGTCAACTTCAGGATAAAGCTGCTGATAAGCACGTGTCAAGCTTCCATTATAGTAAGGAGCGCTGAAACGGTCGAGCATATGGCTAAAGTGATTGGTCTTACCATATGTACGAATCATCTCGGCCATATTGGAAGGAGTCGTATAAACCTCATCCAACTGGTCGATATAACCATTTTGGCATGTAATATCCTGTTTGATAACTTTACTACCGAAAATAAAAGCATCATTAGGCTGACGATCAACGCCTACGATCACCTTAAAGTCTTCATCGGTAATTTTTTGTTCTCCCATTTGGCCAGCGAGCCAATGTACCATCAAAGGTACTGTTGCATCAAGAGCTAAACGGATACCTCCCTTACTTTCTTGACGGAAACGAGACCAGTAATCAGTGTCCGGTCTACCGGTTGCATTGTTCTTACCCAAATTGTAGGTCGTAGGAATTGCACCGCTATTCCATGCGAAGAAAGAAACAGAGTCCGTCCATGCAGATGAAGTGGGTTGACGTAAGCAACGATTACGGTCCAAATAGGTACCGTCTGTTCCCAACGTACCTGATGTCATGTTAGGCATCATTTCCAACAGATAAGCGTTGTCAAGCATTGCGGAATTCAGCAAAAGCTTTTTCTGTGCAATTGATAAATCCTCATATCTTTGGACGCCCCAGGGATTATTTGCAAAGAAACGGCTATAAGCGTCATCGTCAGCGACAAACAACGTCTTACTACCAGTCTTTGCTAAAACCTCTGCATAATCCAAATCATCAATCAACTTGACAGTATTGGTGAAGTTTCCTTGCTCTTTCAAGTAATTATAAATACTCGATCCCAACCAACCGGGTGTTTTATCCGGCAAATCGTAATCATCTGAACAAGAGTACATCAACCCGCCAATCAACAGCAGTGCCACAGCTCCTGTGAGCAACCTGCGCAACCTGAATAAACGGTCTTTCATACACATTAAATTTTATTTTTATACAGTTTTCCTTTTATTTTTTTCTTTATGAGTATTGTCTGCTTGGCACAAAATTAATGATTCTTCTTGTCTCAACCGCGCTTTAGCATAAGAAAAAGAAACTTCTTAACTTTTATTATAACTTTGGATTTACTATTGCTCTTCTGCATCAGTTACCACTCGTTATTTTTGTTTCACATTAATTACATTATTCCTTTTGTTCTTACGTTCCGCGTCAGAGCCAATAACCGGGAATTTTGAAAAGGAAATGACATTCGCATCTTTTCACACGCACATTCTGCAAATGGCAGCACTCCCATAGGAAGGTTTCGACAGTCTGAAACAGAACTTTATTTATCAAGAGACAAATCTGCGCACAAAATTTCTTTCTTTATTTACTTCATATTTAATCGTTAATGACATTAATCTGGGTGAAATATCGCGCTGAAAATCGTTTGAAAGCAAATTCGCATATCATCATCCGAAAATAAATCATTCTAAATCGCCAATCGGAGTATCCGGGTAGAGTTGCTCAATGAGTAACTCTACCCAGACCATCCTATAGCGGTTTAATCACAAACGTGAATTGATGATCCTTATAAGGTATCTGATAGTCTTGAAGCGGCCAAGTGCCCCAACTATTGATACCACCAACGCCCATTTGTTTATCTGACACATGAACCACAGAGAAAGGTCTTGGCTTCAAATCGCCTGAGTGGCGCTGCGCTTTCTCAAGACCGTCATCAAGATCACTGGTCAGATAATTGATAGTAGAACATTCCATTGGTTTGATGCCATAGAACTCGAGACCTTTCTTCTCGCTGTTCAAAACTCTCCACCAACGAATGTCAGTCTTGTTACCGCTTTCCTGCGGACGAATATAACCGTAGTATTGATTAGCTACCTTATCGCTATATTCTCCAATCAACGTATTGTTGTTTCTATCGCAATAGTTCTCAACAGGTCCTCGGCCATAATAAGTAATATTTTGATAGCTCTGCGGCATTACTAACTGCATACCAAAGCGGAAGAGTTGCGGTTTCTGCTTAGCGTTAGCATCTACCGTCAGCTTTTCGTCAATCAGAACCTCACCCTTCGTCGTGATGGTATAAGTCATCTTCAACTTGGAGGCAGTGGCCGGCATGTCATACTCAGCCACCACTTCCCAATTCTGATCCTTTTGTTCAGCCTTGAAAGATGTCATCTTCATCTCAGGATTTAACCAAGCGCGGAGAGCTCTGTGCATATTCGCACCCATATCATTGTCAGTGGGGGCACGCCAGAAATCAGGCGTAATGGAATAACCCTTTTCAAGCATCGGGACACCGTCTACATCGAGATAATCGATCCATCCGGTCCACTTATTAAAGGTCACCGTGGTGCGAGGAGCTTCAAAGATCATACAAGCCAATTGTTCTTGTTTCTCAATGAGTGGCTTGGGAGCGGGAACTACTTCCTCATTCTTTTTACCTTTCTTCTCAGTCACTACGACGGGAGCAGGCTGAGCTTCGCAAGCGATGATATCTGCCACCTTCGGGAAGGTATAGTTGGTAACAGGGAACTGCTGATAAGCAACCACCTCGTCTTTCTTCATCAACGGTTCATCCTTCTTTAATAGATAGTTGACCTCGAGCAAGACTTCTTTGTCAGCCACATTAGAAGGAATCTTATAACCGTTCAAAGTATATTCCACCGTTTGTTGGGCAGGAACATTTACGTCCATCTTTCCCTTAGCAACCTCTGCGCCATTGGCAGTGAGTTTCCAAATAAGTGTTACATAATCCAAGGTACGGAAGAAATTCTCATTATAAACCTTTACCTTACCGGCCTTGAGATCAACAGGCGTTGTCCAAACATTCTGATAATAATACTTCACCTCGTACGCATGCGGATTGAGCACCCGATCGGGACTAATCAAACCGTTGCAGTTAAAGTTATTGTCCGAAGCCGGATAGCGACCATAGTCGCCGCCGTAGGTATAGATCTTCTTTCCTTCCTTATTGACATCGCTCAAACCTTGATCGATGAAATCCCAGATGTATCCACCCTGATAGTTCGGATACTTGCGGATTAAATCCCAATATTCCTTGAAATTTCCTACGCTATTACCCATTGCATGAGCATATTCACACTGAATCAACGGCTGCGGAACATTCTTCTTCAGATAGACTTCGTCTGCGTGTGGAGATTCATACATGGGACAATAGATGTCAGTATAATCCATCTTAAACGATCCGTCATTCTCAAATCCGTTATAGGGGAAGCAAGCACGCTCATACTGTACAGGGCGAGAAGGATCGTAAGCTTTTACCAAAGCATAGGATTTCTCGAAGTTGACACCCATGCCGGCTTCATTACCAAGACTCCATACGATGATGGCCGGATGGTTTTTGTTGACGTAAACGTTGTGACGCTGACGCTCGAGGTGTGACTCCAGGAAATCCGGATTCTGCGCCAAGGTACGATCACCATATCCCATGCCATGACTTTCGATATTGGTTTCGGCGGTCATATAAATGCCGTAGTAATCACACAAGTCGTACCAACGCGGATCGTCCTGGTAGTGACAAGTACGCACTGCATTCACATTCATACGCTTCATGACCTGAATATCTTGTATCATCCGGTCCACAGAAATCACAT
>CALZOH010000058.1 GCA_945827465.1 uncultured Prevotellaceae bacterium | reverse complement strand
AACGTTTATCCTACTTACATCCATATAGGTTCATCTGCCGTGAGCGTTACCCAATCTGTGATGGTGGCAGTGACTTTAATCATCGTTTTCCTTACGTCAAGGGTATAGATGTAATGCTCGCCATGCTGCCATTCTGTAATCGGAGCTAACGCCTCACCACTCTTTGCACCTTTAATCTTATTGACCTGAGCAGTATAGATATCGGATGTGCCATTCTCATTTACCACCTTAATCTTGAAGAGTACATCATCTGCCAAGACCTGTGGAACGATGGCATCTAAAGTATTCAATTGAAATCCGGTTGCAGGCGTTATCGTGGTCAACTTATAAGTTCCTTTATCAGCATCGGTGAATGGGGCGTGCAAACCATCTTTCAACATGATAGAACCTTTATTATATCCATTGATAATCTCAACCTCAGTACCCCTTTGCGTAAGATCGACATAATCTAAGCCAAGGGTACCGCCTGACTTCAAGCGCAGTTCGACTTTACTCATCGCATACTCAAAGTTCATATAAATGGTTCCCTTCGTAGCACATATTCCATTGGTCTCTACTGCTTGGTCGTGGGTACAATTACCCGTAGAACGCGGTAGAGCAATCATGAGATCTGAAGGAACTGTACCAACAGTATATGGCTTATTTGTGACCTCAATCACTTCATTGTTTTGGGTATCCGTTGTGATCGTCTGACCAACCGGATACACGCCCCTAAAAAAGTAGTGCGTATCATGGTTCGGCCAGAAAAGCGTTTTATTCCATGAACCGGTTGAATTCATAGCATCATAAGTATATGTTGCTGCCGGATTAACGCCTGATCGATCTGCATCCGCATCATAACCCGAAGCCATAGTCAAACTACGGAAAAAGTCATAACTCTTGGTAAACGGATTACCACTAACTATTTGTCCATAATCTGCACTGATATTAATTTCAGGGGTTACAGGTTCTGAATCAACCTGAACCCAATCCTTGATGGTGGCAGATATGATAATCTTGGTTTTCTTAACAATAATGTTGAATACATAATCCTTGCCTTGTACGAACTTCTTTACGGAATTGATTTCGTCGATTTTTTCATTGATTTTTGCCGCTGTCACAATATATCTGTTTCCGTCAGCATCTAAATGAATTATCTCGGTATCATCACCAAAAGAGCATCCAGGAAAGACAAGAGCCGTAAAGGTAGCAACATGCTGACCGGCACCACCTCTCGTTAAATGACATTGGATGTTGGCGGTGGCTGATGTTGTTGGTGATAATTCTTTCTCCTTAATATTTACCATTCCACTATAAGTAAAGCCCAAAAGCGTTACTTTGGGATCTGTTTCAAAACAAGGGTCACCGTTCGTTAGAGGGAATCCCTCGTCTGCCGTCAGGTTCACCGTCACCTTGCTCATGGCATGGGTGAAGATAAGAAGGTCATTCGCCGTATTATTATTTGCCTTGACTTCATCAAACTTTAAGGTTCCACCTGCATCTGACTTAATGTTATTACTCGTAAGGAGGTCTGCATTCTCCCATCCGTCGTATTGGTCTGTTGGCAAGGTCCAAGGATATGCGGTCCATTCAGAGATTGCATCTTTCGAGGTGAAAGTACTCCCTGCAGACGCTGCAAGAATGGTCAGACCGCCATCACGCCCGGCTGTATTAGCAGGATTGGCCGTTCCATAATCGTCCCAATACAGTTGTGGAGACATGGAGAGGCTGTTGTGCTTATCACTTATTGCGCCTATCGTCGCCAAGGTAGTCTGGCTTACCACATTTGGAGTATGTCCTGTCCACCCACCATTGATGCTCAATATGGCTGTTGCACCGGGAGTCAATGGAGTATGCTTGACGTGTTCCTCCGGAGTTTCCGTGGCTCGGGTCTGCACGCCAATCCCTTCGTCACCAAGACCGGCACGCAGGGTGATGGCATTGTCGGCCTCGCCTACCGTATAAGAAATTGGGTAGGAATCCTCGCTACACGCTGACACGAGCAGGAGGAGGAAGGCGGTATATATCATAGAAGGTATTACTCTCATACTTTATTGTATTTGCACGTTATCATCTCCGGCCGTAACCGTTTCCCAATCAAGGATAGTGGCCGTGATGTTTTCTATCTTCTTCTTGGAAAGAGTGAAGGTATATTCGTATTTGAATCCGGGATACCAATAGTTGATCTTACCAGCCGAATAAGGATTCTGTATATTGTTATTCGTGTAACTCGTACTGATCACATCCTTCATGGCCACCTTGTAGAGGTTCTTGTCGGGAGTTGTGATTTCCAATACCACATTTGACAAATCCTGTGGAATGGCTCCATAATTGTTCCATGACAGAACGCTCGAACCTTCCAAGTTCACAGTAACATCAACAGCACTTCCCGTTGTTTGAACCAGTCCATTCCCCATCAAGACCTTGCCGGAGGTGTGGAGATTCTTTAGAACGGCAGTCGTCTTGTTCGTACCATCATCCAGCGTCACTTTGTCTTCACCAATCGTGGTCTTAATTTTGATGGTTACATCACTCATCATGTGGAACATCAGGATCTTGATGACACTGTTGGTAGGGCCGATTCCATGATAGATTTGATGCGGACTTCCGCTTCCATCAAAACCGTGCTGCGTACTATACGTCCATTTAAAAGAACCGGCGACCTCATTGTCTTGATCGTCCAAGAAAGGAGCGCCCCAAGTATAATCCTTGTAAGGTGATTCCGCGGCCGTCAGCACGAAATAGTCTCCACCCGTAGCATCTGTTTGTGGTGTGGGTGGTGTGGGCGGAGTGGGAGAAGTGGTTGACTGATCTCCCACAGCACGGAAATGATAGAAAGACGTATTGTCGGGCCAATACCAATTGGAAACCTTCCATTGATTTACATCGTATGTTGCCTCAGCTTTATTCCCTGATAAGGTGTAGCCCGTATTCCAATTATATCCTATATACGTATCAGTAATAGCCGTATTACCGGGATCTAACGCACGATAGAAATCTACATTCTCTGTAACAGGAGTTCCTCTTTCCTCTAACTTGAGATTAATACGGGCATTGCTGGGCGTAATGTTGTCGGCCTTCACTTCTCCCCATTCCTGGATTTGTGCAGTCATCCCACTGATTTTCGTCTTATCTACCGTGAACGTGAATTCATAATTCATACCGGCCAAGAGTTTCTTTCCTTCACCCAAGACGGTAGTTAACGTGTTATTGCGTTGGATTGCCTGATACAAGTCATTCATGGAGATCTTGTAGTTGTTATTGTCAATGGTAAAGGAGAAAGCATCTGATACGCTTGTTGACTGAAGGTCTGTACCCGGAAGCACGTAGGCACGCAGTACATAGTAGTCGCCCACGTCTTTCTTTTGATACGTAGTACTCTGCAAATAGATACTTGAGATTGACACCTTATTGCTTTCACCAAGTGCTTGGAACTCTCCCTCCTTGACATCGAAGATTCCCTTTCCATAGAATCCGTTCAATGCAAAGCTGTTGTCTGCTGTTGCAATAGGCGGCAAATTCGTAAACTGAAAATCAGAGCCATCACCCACAAAGCCATCACCACATTTAATATTGATGGTGAATTGGGTCAAAGCATGGTAGAAAATCATTTTGCCCGTATCAAACTTCCTGGTCGTTGAATTAAACTTCAACCGTTTGTCTGAAGCTGGATTGTTTGCCAAATTATTGCTGAAGCAGAGGTCTTCCTTTGCCATACTTTCCCTGTTCTGGTTGTCGCTTACGGCCCAATATATTTGTGTGGGAGTTTCGGTAGTTCCCCAAGGCATGTTATCAACCACCTCTGTTCCACCGCTTGTCGCCTTCCACGTCCACTCCGAAGTAGTCTTACCCGGTACTGCCAAGCCCCAAAGACTCAGCATTGAGGAACGTGCATGGGCATCATCCCAATAACGAATATTGTTACCAAAGTTGATAAGCGCCTTACCGTCTGACGTTGTTTGGGCTGTACCCCAAGTCGTGCAATACTTTGCCGGAGTACCTTGGAAAGCCCACGACTCACCCGAAAATGTCGTATTATACTCGCTCTTCATGGAGATACGAATACCCGTGCCGTTAGGCATAACAACAAGCGTTTTCCCCGATCCGTCCGTAATGACAGCACGAGTAGCAGCGCCATCATCCATACCTCCCACCGACAGTTCTATAGGAGTCTTGTCACCCGTAGCAATATCGGTAGTCGCATCGTCAGAACAGGCCACGAAGACCAACAACGACAGGAGATAGATGAACTGTTTTATCTTATTGTACATACTGATTTGTTTCTGTTATTTTACCCAAGCCGGGGATGGCAGAATACCCAAAAGAATTAGTCTTCGAGGTTGATATCCTTATTACCTGCTTCAACAACTGACCAATCAGCCAACGTACATGTGATATTCTCTATACCCTTCTTGGTGATTTTAAAGGTATATGTGTACTGATGATTCGGATACCAACGTGTAATAGCTTCCGATGTTGTCTGATTCTGACTGGAACCCACACTTGTAGGTATAATGGTAGATAAATCCTTAATCACGTAATACTGATTATTGTCAGGAGTTGTTATCGTGATTCCCACATAATCCGTTTGTTGATCACCCCTATACAAAGGCTGAGGCACTACTGCCCACGTAAACGGATTCGTTTCAGTTCCATTGGTCTTATAATAATCAGTTGGTGCTGTCATTGTTTCACTGTCTGCTAAAGTACCCGAAGGAGTAACTAATCCTATACCCATATCTACTTGTGCATTGCTATAAAGGCGGGTCAGTTGTACCGTAGCACATTGATAAGAAGTTGTCGTACCTTCACCGGTTCTCAATTGAACGGCGTCCGATCCGGTTGATGTTGTCAATATCACGTTAATATTACTCATCATGTGCAACTCTGTAATATTGATGGTTTGATCATCGTTGATAGCCATTATACCTTTATATAAATGACCTGTGTAACCATTATTTACATCATATTTAAATGCGACATCTTTCATAGGAGCTCCCCAATGATAATCTTTGGCAGTTTGAGTTCCATTTGACATGTTAAAATAGGTCTTATTACCAGGGGTCGTATTCACCACATTATTTCCACCAGTTCCATAGGAAGTACTATTGATGGAACGGATATGATAAGCTGTTGTATTATCCTCAAAGAACCAAGGAGTAGTCCATATTCCAGAGCCTGTAGAGGTTTCTGTAGGTTGAACACCCATATTTCCCGTAGTAAGATAGTTGGCACTGTAATTAACAGCAGTATAGTTGTCATCCGTAATAATACTACCCATATCCTGACCATAGCGATAGAGATACAAATCACTGCATGAAGTACCGGTGGCTGAAGCTGTCGTGATGTTGATATGCCCATTCTTGATGGGGAATTCTGCGGCCTTAACATCTGACCAGGGTACAAGAGTTGCCGTAATGGATTCGATTCCCTTTTTGTTTACCTTAATAGCAAAAGTGTAGTTCTTACCCATTTCCATCACTATACCATCAGATGATGCCTGATCTATCAGATCACCATCTCCTTCATCTTTGACACCATCACCATTGGCATCTTTTGTCAAAGCTTCAAACAGCATCTGTTGGGTGATATAGTACGTATTGTTATCAATGGTAAACTCCATCACATTATCCGTACCTGTCTTATTGAATTTGTAACCGGGAAGCATTTGTGCACGATATTCACCTTGAGCTGTAGTATAGGATTGTAACGGTGCAATGGTATTTATCGTTCCTGTTGTTGGTGACACGGCCCACTGGCCACTTTCCACATTAAAAGTACCGCTGATAGGCATATTTAACAACTTAATATTCGTATTAGTCGCAAACTGGAAATCAGAAGTTGAAGTAGTATTAAAACCTGTACCTTCTTCCAATTTGATGGTCATACGGGAAAGGGCATGGTTAAACACCATGTGACCACGGTCAAAATGACCTGCAGCTTCCGTTGGAAGCGCTGTAACATCTACACCATTCTGATAAAAGAGCATTTGCCCAGGATCATGATTAGTTCCTCCATTATCCGAGAACTTCCAGTTTCCAGTACTGAAATCCCAGCGATATACTCCATTTTGTCCTCCGTATTTAATATTGTTACTAAATACGAGGTCTTTGTTGGCAATATTTTCAACAGTCTGATCTACATCCATCGACCATGTCAACGTGTGGTCAGCATTGCTCCCCCACGCTTTCTCATCTGTATTATCCCCTGCTTGTAAGGTAGATGTCGGAAGAATATTATCATCTTGCTTATCAGGTATAGCTATGGCATACACTGAAAGTAAACTCTTTCTTCCGTGTGCATCATCCCAATAACGTATATCATCGGTATTGAATCCGACAGTTGAAAAACTCGTACTATTATTGTCTACATCTTTAACCGCCAACGCACAAGTACGATTATACTTTACACTACTCGTATTGCCACGCTCATTACTTTGAATACGCATTACTATTTTGGTATCTCCCCCGATGAAACCGGCACGCGTTTGGATGGAGCCATCGCTGAGCGAGAAGGATATCATCTCTTTTTGGCTATCGGATATCCCATTTTCAACTGTATCATCGGAGCAGGATGTGGTCAAGAGCACTGAGGCAAGGACTGCCGTAAAGATGTACTGTTTCATATTTTAATCTGTTATTGATTGCTATTGTTGTAAGTTTATTGTTCTAAATCCGTACTCAAACTACCGGAGACATCGTCCCACGGTGTGAGGGTACAAGTGAATTCTATTTTGAGTTTATCGGGTGTATTGCCATCACGTCCCAACACCAGGTAATAGGTGTAGATGTAGCCCGGAAGCCAGGTATGATGAGGATGATAGGTGCCATCCCACTCGTATTCAACCGGCACGTTGGTGAAAGATTGGTAGAGCGTACCGTCGGACTTACGGACATTAAATGTGACTGACAGCTTGATATCTTTTTGAGGAAGTTGCATAAAGCCTTCTTGGCACTGCATGAAGAAGGCCGTCTTCTGCGTTTGACATTCACGAAGGTCATTGCCCGGTACTTCCTTACCGCCATCGAAGCGGAAGAGCTGACTGCCATTGGCTGCATAAGTTAAGCCTTGAAATCCCTCGGAAGAAGATGTGTAAGGTGGGTCAATACGCCAACCTTTATAGGGATCTGCGTCAGTACCCGTTCCCGAACAGGTGGCCTGATAGCCGGTAGCAGTAGCGGCGAAATTGTCGCAAGCGACATTGACTGTCAAGCCTTCAATGTATAGAGCGTTCGCACTTGCCCACGGAGCTACCGAATAGACTGCGAAACGAATTTTTGAATTGAGATGATGAAACGGCATCCACACTTCGCGATGACGAATGGTGGAACCATTGTTCAGATGAGAGTTTTCTTCATTGAGTGCAAGTATATCGTGGTCTTTTCCGTCGGTATCACGATGCAACTGAGCTACGATGTAAGGCTCAGCAACCTCGTCGGAGGGCTGTACAGACCCGTTGAGGCAGGTCTGATATTGATAGGGAGCTTGAATGCGCAGGTTTTTGTCATTGATGGATACGGCTCCGGCAGTCGGGAAAGGAGCCACGGCATGAAAGCGATAAGGGAAATGGCTATAATCCCAATACTTTTCATATTGTCCCATCACGCCGGTATAGTCCCAATACGGTTGTTCCGTACCGTTCCAAGCAGAACCCACGGTTTTGTATTCCACCTGATAATAGTCCATCACCGTACTTTGCTTGTTGGTGGCGTACGCCTTATAAGTGCTGACGGCAAAGCCTGTGGTCAGAAGTGTGGAAGCACGTGAGATCACCTCCCCCTGCGTCAGCTGACAGGAGAACGTCATGGGGTCAGTACTATCAGTATTCTCTTCCTCCAACTCACTCAAGGTACTGCTATTGGAACAAGAGAAGCATAACAACACACAGAGTGTTGCCAGGGCTTTCATAGCCCCGGCAATCACCTGCATATTTGTTATATGATAATAGGTACGCACGTACTTAATCTATTATGTTGGTTGGTTATTCAACAACTACAAAACCAGCAAACTCATCCTTATCTTGGCCAGCAACCGTTGAAGTAAACTTCACATAGTAAGTACCTGTAGCTACACTGCGCTTACAGGTGAGAGTATAATGACCGTCATCTGAACCAGCCTCAATTTTAAAATCGCCATCAGTTGTAGCATTCTTATTTGCGTCAACGATAGAGAGTTTATCCAAAACGGATGCACTTGGAACTGCACCATTAACCAATGTGCTAATAACAATCTTTGCCGTTGAATAATCATCTCCTGTAGTTGTACCTACACTGCGTTGAAGCTGAGCACCAACAGTTACAGAATGGGTATTGCGCACTTTAAAGGTCTTATCGTAAGTAACCGTAGCCGCATCATCCCATACTGTGTAAGTAATCGTGTAAGTACCTTCTGCAGAATTATTGGGAACAGAGATTGTATTGTTGGAAACTGAACCCAAGGTTGAAGTATATTTATCAGTAACTTCACTATTCCACTGGCTACATGTGATGGTAGTTGCAGCACCATTATTGTATATCACGTTAGGATTAATCTCAAAGTTGAAGTCCTTCACAGTGAAGGTCTTTTCTGCAACCTTAACAGCAGAACCCTCATTAATAGTAAGAACCACCTTATAAACACCAGGAGCAGCCCCTTTCTTTACTTCTACATCGGTACCATTAATTACCACATTCTTCTTTTGTTCATCAGTGAAATTAGACGGATAGTCAATCTTCAGATCAGTAGTGTTAGGCGTGTAACTACTGCCATCCTTCGTGGCTGTAATATTCAACTTGGCAGAAGTCTCATTACCATTGCAACCAATAATATTGTGGTGAGTGTTGATTGTGTATGTATTACCCACAACGAAGTAAGTCTTCCATGTTGAAGGATGATTTCCATTAACATCAACACCAGAGCAATCATACTTTACTGTATAGGTACCGGCAGCAGAACCAGTTGCAACAGTTACATAATGCTTAGTGTGAATCGTTCCATCTGGATCGTTCACCGTAAGAGTCGATGTTCCATCTGGACAAGTGACTGAAACTTTAGTCCAATCTATAGCATGACCGTTATGCAAATCACCATCGGCAATGTCAATCTCTACATCACCACTAACCAATGAATATGAAGACAGAGTTATGTTGTGGTAACTACCAACTGTTTCGTCAGTAATATTCCACTCTGATTCATCCTCTATCCAATCTTGAATAGTGCAGTTATCGAACACAATCGGATAAAGTGTTTCTATTGTTGGCACTTCCGGATCTGTAGGATCGATTGATGGATCAAGTTCTGTAGAACCATTGCTATTGCTTGTAATCTTAAAGATATAAGTATAATGCTTGTTCATCTCCCAATTACAGTAATTGCACGGAACGCGCACAGTTGCATTCTTCACGATAATATGCTCACCGGTATCTTCAGCCGTCAGTTCATAAGTAACATGGAAGGTGAAACCGGTCAATGCAAGATCGGCATCAGGAGCCGCACCAGTAGCAGAATAATCATCACCAGCTCTTAATACATTTGCTGTTGCTCCCTTCGGAATTGCAAAGTAAGTAGTGGCAGAAGCAGAAGCCTCAGGACGATTCTCACCAATCTTTGCTGCCGTTGGGGCGTCAAACACCAAAGGAACTGCATTTGTAGCTGTTGCACCTACATACTGTTTGATACTACCTGACAGAGCACCATTGGCAAACTGAATCTTCGCACCATTAGAAGTATAATATCTACCACCTCTGTAGCCATATGAACCAATACTACCATCTTTAACTTTAATAGAAGCAGCAGCTTGAACTCCTTTGTAAGTACCCTCTTTTAAATCGAGGATGCGTACTTTATACCCTGGAACTTCTTCCCAGAACTTAATGTTTACCTTAGCAACAAGACGTTTGAAGTCAAGAGATACATCATGCCCATAATCGCCACTGGACACTGTTGTCGAAGCATACATAAACTCATACTTGGATGCATCATCATAACCGGCCTTGATAGTTCCGTTAGGGAAATTCATTACATAAGTATCCTCACCAGTTGCACTTTGCTTGGTACCGTCTACATACGTAACGCGCTCGCCAGGAGTGTCAGACCCCACATAGGGAGCATAAGCATAGAAACAGGTTGTTGGAGCACTCTTATCCCAATATTTAACATACTGCAATGGGTTGTTTGAAAGATAGAAACGGTCAGGAGTACCACCTGCGTATGTACCGCTGTACTGATCCTTACCCATTCCATCATACATCCAATAGGACTGACCATCTGCTACTCCATGTTGATCACCGACCGTGCTGCCGGTCTCTTCATATCCCTTAACATTATCGAAATATCCTACAAGGTAGTTACCCATAATAGGATTGACCTGATCGGTACTCTTATATCCAAAAACACCGAAATTGTAGTGACCGGCTTGATTCAGAGAGGTGGCACGCGTAATCGTGTTACGCCCCATCACCTGGAAGCCGATAGCATTTTCCGGATTTCCTTGTCCGCTCAAGGAATAATCCGCGTCATTTGTACACGCTGCAAATGTGATCGCAGCAAGTGCAAGATAGAGACACTTCTTCATAATAATTAAATTATATACGTTATTATTCTTTTTCATGATGGATATGATTGTTGATTATCATTGTTCTCTACTACATAGGTATATCATAATCTATATTCTCGTAATCCTCCAAGTTGGGAACGAAGAGGTTTTTTGAACCGGGATTGCCCGGCGTTGGGATGTCCAACTCTCGGGCATCCAACTCGATGGTAATGACGCCGCCGTGGGCACGACTTCTGCACTGCTCCGTAATCGGGAAGTTGAAGGTTTTCTCCTGACCGTTACTGAACTGCATGGTCAGGTAGAGTTTATTTTCCAGGTCGGTACGCGTTCCCATGTATTCGGCACGGGTGTTGTTGCGCCAACCATCCATGTCACACAGGCCGAAGGTGGTCAGTTTCCCTCCTATCACATCTACCTTCTCATCCCGGTAGTCTATCCCTTGCTTCATGCGCATGGGGAAGTAGACCATACAAGGACGATTACCGGTGTGACCCGTATTGACATTGGTGCTGCTGGCAAAGGCCGAAACGGCAGCATCGCCCGTTACACCCACTACGCGACCATCGTTGTGATGGAGTATCACTTGCACCAAGTAGATATACACCAAAGGCGTCAGACTGGTGTTGATGCGCTTCACCCACACCTTCTGTTCCTCGTCGAAGTAATCGTAATCCTCCGGATAACGTGATATATAAATGTTCTGCTCATAGGCAGAATAGAAGATTTCGGGCTGATTATACAAGCCGGTGACTGGCGAAGAGGCACCGGTAATCTCGTTCAGCATTCCACGAGTGGCCGTTGTGGAAGCATAGACTTCATCTACACTGCTGTCATCCACCAGAAGCACCTGAGTTCCGGTGGGAGAATCGATGTTGCTCCACAGCAACAGGTCATAATAGCCAAAGTTATAGGTCCGACGGAAAGAAGGAGCAAAGATGGTGAAGCCGTCCATGCCCTCACGGGTGTGAGGCTGATTGGGCTCACTACCGAGATAATAGCGACGCACCTCGTAGTTGGTCGGCATCGGATAGTTGATGGACCCCGATATCTCCTCGTCAATCACATCCCATCCGTACAACCACTGCGTTTTCCAGTCTACATCGACATTCCAAACAATTTCCATGTCCATGATGACGATAGGCATCTCGACGAGGACTTCCTCGGCAGGAAGGTAAAGGGGCGGTTCAATGCACGAAGTAGCTGTAAACAGCGAGCAATGTATCAGAACGATTGAAAGCCACTGCGCCATGCGATTCTTCCAACTCTTCATTCGTTTGATGGATGTCTTCATCATAACTGACCCCCTTTCTCGCGTTTGCGGTAAATAAGGTCGTAGGTCAACTGCAAGCCCAGATTGGTGGGCCCCATCCACGTAAAGACACGGTTACGCTTCTTGAACTTGCTGGCTGTGCCCTTGTAGTCGTAATAATACTTTCCGTCGGCCTCGCCCGTAATGGGATTTCCCCACACGTAAGGGTCGTACTTGGTGGTAAAGGCCCCGAAAGATGCCATGGCTTCCAGTCGGAAATGACCGTCACGACTCAACTTCACGGTATAACCGGCTGATAATCCTCCGCCCAGACCTTCTCCTTCCCAACCTTTTTGGGGGCCGAAGCCGATGCCATAAGCAAAACCGTGGGCATAAGCAGCCAAATAGGCTCCACGATAAGGATGCCCCTTGCGGAAGTATCGTCTCATTTCCAATTGTACGTCACGAATCTGGAAGAATTTGCTCTCGCCATAATGACGATGGTTGCTGAAAGAGAATCCAACATTGTAGGTGAAACGCCCACTGCGAGGGAAATATTCCAATTGGATGTTGCCCGAAGGAGCAAAACCGAAGTTAGGCATATAGAAGAAGTCGTGAACCAAGTTGGTACGAACAGCTATCAACGGCAGGCGCACACCCTTCACCACTTTGGGCACGTCAAGACCTGCTATCGGAGTACCCACCACGATATTGTTCAAGTCCCACGCAGACACTTTACCCAGTTCCGGCAGCAGTCCCAAACCGAAGGCCGGCCATTCGGCTTCAGACAACTCAAGTTTTTGGACCGGGTCGGGAACACGTCCGAAGAAAAGCATGATACGAGCCTGACGAAGAGAGGGGAAATATTCCTTCAACAGACGGCGCCACGTGCTACCGCCCTTCAACGACATGAGTTTTTGCTTACACACAGGTTCACTCTGTCCACTCTCTTGCCAAATGCGTGCCACTTCGGCAGCCTCGGCGTCATGAGCCTCATTCATCAATGTGACCAAATACTCGTAATCCTCACAAATGCTGTCATACTCGATACGCGACGTATCGAAGTTCCCACCCAACTGACTGCTTAAAAACGCTATCAACTGTTGGGTACGCTCACGACTCAGGCGACAGTTGTTGTCGTAAGGGCCTTCGGGCGATGCCGCACCTTTTACGATGATGTGCCGAAGCACGAGTCCCTTGTCGCGAAGCAGGGGAGCAATTTGTTTCTTATAGAGCGTAACAAAAGGATCATGGGGACGCAGTTCGGTACGATTCACCTGGAATCTTACACCACGGGCAGAAGCATTGAAGAGCGAGTCGCTGATAGTCGGCACAACGGCATTCATATCACTGCTGACATAAACAAACGGATGACCGGGAAGAGCTGCATAGCCTTGGCTCTGCGCACGGACTACATGCGCACAACTTATCAACAACAGCAAAAATATTAACCCTAATCCCTTCATCTGATACAGAGATTACAAATAGTTCCTAAAACTTCATCTTTCAATCACTCTTTCAAGTAATATCTACGATTTTCAATTTTCAACAACGATTCGTTTCAAACATCAACCGCCGTAGCAGTTTGGTTAGCATACAGTTTCACCTGCTTAGAACATGCAAATTTAAGAAAAACAACAATCATTCCAATCAAAATGGGGGGGGTAATTTATCAATTTTAATACATTTATAACATTTTAGGTGGTTATTACCGCTATCTCGGAACATCTTTGTAATATTTGCAACCTCAAATATCATTTTTTACATCATTCTCACATTTTTATTATGCACAACTATTTCATTAAACTGATGTCATTACTGGCAGTAATGACCTTTTCATTATGCCTATCGAGTTGCTCAGATTCTGATTCTGATCAGGACCAAGGTATTGTAAACCCCAACGAGCTGTTGGCCGGATCTTGGTCATTGAAGTCAAGCAAGCCCATGATGGGCCAATGGGTGATTGACAAAGAAGGACACGTGAACGTACTGCAACACAACCACGTATTCGTCATGGGTGGTTTAAATATTTATCGAGACAGTAGTAACGTAGAACTCACAAGAGCATTTGACCTCAACTACGACCCCAAATTGCAAACACTGACATTCATCCAGAATGAACAGCCTTCAGAATGTAAAGTATGCTCCTTTGAACCAACAAACATCAAATATGTGGATGCTGCCAGCGGCGACACCTGCACCATGAAGAAAAAAGGTGAATACTGTGACATCGCTCCTGAATCAATTGCAGGCTTCTTAATGAGTGCCAAACGCTTTAAGGTGCACGGCATGAGATTCGGAAGTATGGGTAGGGCTACTCAGTACTTCTACATTGATGACGTGGTTGATAACCTGATATCAGAATATACTTATACTAGAGGTGAAGGTAATACCGCCCAAATTACTTACCACGTGAAATATCGTCTGAATCCTGATAAACAAGCATTGGTAACAGGCAAAGTAGGCAATTTCACCGATGCCACATTCGACGTTGAAGGCACGATCGACTTGAAGTTCCTTAGCCACCTCTATGCAGGCACAAGCGACGAAACATTTTATGGTGAAATGGAGAGTAACGTAATCGCTAAAGTAACGAACAACAAAAAGAATACGACCAACACATCCGTCATCACCGGAAGTCAATTCTTTGGATTGTCAAAACTTGATGAAGAGTTCAATTAGAACATTCATCCGACAAAGATTCATAGAATCATAACAGCAAGGCTGATTCCTCCAAAGGAGTCAGCCTTTAACTTACCTTATTATCAAGTTATGAATGAATTCAGTCAAAAACCGTAGGGGCGTATCGTATATGCCCTTCACGGCGGCGAAGTTGCACATCATACAAGGGTGTTTTGTTCCTCGCCATCGTTTCGTTTTCGCCCACGTGAGGGCGTATGCAATACGCCCCTACAACTATTCGACAATCAACAAAGCACCCTCTAACTACAACAAAAGGCTCTCTCGAAAGGGACAAAAGAACCGCTATTCGAGAGAGTCTTACGTTTTGCAGAATCTTATTAAGTTATATTGGTGTCCAGCAAATGGCTTTAATGCATTGTTCTTATTGATTTTGATTGTGGGTAAGCCCCTCT
>CALZOH010000057.1 GCA_945827465.1 uncultured Prevotellaceae bacterium | reverse complement strand
AGATAGCGGTTCAGGCTTAAGCCACATTCCTTGGCAAGTGCTTTGAGTTGCGACCAGACTTCATCCGTACATCTGAAGGCATGTACCTTGGTTGGCGCTTTCTTGGTTATCGTCTTTTTCTTCATTGTCAATATCTTTTAATGAAAGGGATGAATATAAAACTGATTAGAAAGAAGGACATGGTCTGCGAGCCTGCGAGTAGCCCGAGAAACTTTTAGGAGTGCAAGAACAGGGACACCTGTTTTGTACTACAAAAGGATTTCTCGAAAAGTCCCTCTAAAAAAGCGGGGCTTTTAACAACAAAGTTCCCGTCAGGGCTTAGAGGTGCTTTGCAGTTTGTCAGGCATCCTGCAACTGCAAACTTCCCTTGGGATGGTTGAGCGGTGCAGGTCGTAGACCTGAGTCGTTCAGGGCTGTCACTTGTCGCTATGGAAGCCGTTAGGGTTGTCATAGCCATTAGACTGCTGATTGTAGCCTCCATTGCTATCAGACGAGGTGCTGTTTGATTGTGGTGGCAGTCCTTCTTGCTGTGCTGATGGTTCGTCATCCATTTTCCCTTCATTAGATAAGATAAGCTGCGTCTCAGCATAGCTCAAACGAGTTTGGCTCTGCGTTCGACTTGCATTATCTTTCTGACTACCATCGGCTTCTACATGCGAAGAAGGGATGTCAGCAGACTGATGGGAAATGTTGTTCTGAGAAGAATCGGAAGTTCTTCCATCCGTAACAGATTTACCCACATTGTTACTATCATTAGATGGTGGTGATGGATGGGGAACCCTGCTATCGGCAGACTGAATCACACCCGCGTTTCCTCCTTGGGAATTGTCGCTATCAGAGTCAGAACTTTCCTCACTAATGTTCTTGTCATCTAATACCTCGATAGTGAACACTCTTGCAGGTGGAACTTCCGCGGTGACGATTGCAGTGCCATCGGCATTCCTTCTTGTTGCGAAGGGATTCTTGACAAACATGCCATCCACATACCAGCCCGAAAAAGCATGAAGCGTATGGATGCGGTTATCTCCTACCTTCTGTGAAGAGGAAATACCCAGAGCCTCCATCGCCTCTATAAGTTTGGGAACCGTCTTGCGGTCTTTATCCCAGAGCTTGGCAAGTCGGGTATTGTCAACCATCACTTGGCCGGGCAAGATTTCAACTTGTTGAGTCTTGCTTATCTGTACCAGTTTCGTTTCGCGTTCAGCAAGTTCAACAAGCGACAAGAAGCATTCCATGCGGTCAATCTTGTACTTCTTGCTGCGTAGATACTTCATCTGTCCCTCGGACAGCGTGAAGCAATAATGAATTTTGTGGTCGTACATAATTGCTTGATTTTAGATTTTATCCCCGTCAAATGGTTTTGCAATAGGTTGACTTCGTCGAGCTAAACCTTCATCGTTCCAGCTGGACTTGTTCGGCTTGCGCTTGTGCGATGCAAGGATGGCAGCGTTCTGCTCCTCATCCGTCAAAGGAATGGGATTCTTGCGGTTTGCTTCCAGCCACTTGTCTATCTCATCAAGGTAGATGACCCATCGCTTGCCTGGCTTGGAGCCGGGGATTTCCCTGTTCGCGAGTTTCTGATAGATGGTCGCAAGGGGGATGTTGGTGTACTCGGCAACCTGCTCTGGCGTGACAGGGCGGTGTCTGTTCTCTCTCTGCTGAGTTGGTCTGTTCTGAAGGTTCAGCAGTAACGCCTTCATGCCCGACACTTCATCCCGAAGTTCGGCGATGACCTGCGGAAGGTCATTGAACGTAATTTGATCTTTTATCATTTGACAACACGACCCTTTTGTGGAATCGTGCTGCAAAGGAACCCCGTTACGAATCGGAGGGCAAGCCACAGTTTTATAACTGGTGCGTCACGAAACAATCACGCAGTTGAGCCTTCTTTTTGGTTGTTATTCGTGGATAAAACGAGATTTTGAAGCGGATTTTGACAACATCGAACATGTGAGTATAATGAATGACAATTGGGATTTCGGCTGTTTTGGGGGGGGGTAAAATTTCAGCACAAATGGGCATAGGAACATCAGGACCACACTAAAGTTTGGTTACTGATGTGGCTCCAATATGTAACGTCTAAGTATAGATGCTGAATAGGTGAGAAAGATTATCTTCAGCCTTTCTCTACGCCCAGTTGTGAAGGAATATGGAATAACAATCCGTCTGCCCCCTGAATGTCACAATGTATCTGGTCGCTGTTGGATGTGACTGTCAAGTTCCTGAGTGTGCTATGTGACAATGGCTCCCCACTGGCTGTTATACACAAAGAAGCAAAACGACGCTCAATATAACAGGCGCAATCATCGTTGCTGTAAACCTTGCCTTTGCCAAGTCCCAACCTTATGGCAATGCTCCATACCAGATGACGGACATCGAAGCTGCTCAGTTTGGTCTTGTATCTCTTCCACTCAACTTCAGGGCGGTAGTTGTGATCCATCGCGAATCTCAACAGATCTGTGCAGAACTCGTCCATGTCTTCCTCATATATAAAAGGAGACATGATGTATAAAAGGTATTCATGAATGGTATCCAGTTTCTTCTTCTGGCTTTCTGCCTGACTCTGATAAAAGTCATCAATACCTTGCTGGTAGGTTGAACTGGCAGAAGCAGCCGAAACAGTGGATGCCTCATTGTCGGGATGATTGGCTTCTTCCGATATAACATTGGAATCTGTAGCTATTGTCTTCTCAGCTATCTCCTCGACCACCTCAGCATCGCAGACACTCTCAGTCCCATTTGACTCAGCAACCATAGGCATTGCCTCCAAAAGAAAAACAGGTGCTTGCCCATCGTCTTCGTGAGGATTGCTATTCTCCATAGTAACCTTGTCCTTGGTTTTCCTCGTCTGCACCATACCCACGAAAGCATACTGCACAGCCATGTAAATTGACCATAGGATTATTACAATCATCAGGTAGATGATAGATACAGGAACGATGCCATCGGGAAGATTTGAGTCAGCCCATTGACATAGTGGAATTGAAAGAAGGAGAACTGCAACTCCCGGCAGTATTCTTGTGGAGAACCATTCGAGCCGGATGGAAGCCTCACGTGAAGTGATTGAAGATGGTGAATCTATTTTCATTGTCTTTATGTGTTATTGTCCGTTGTTTCAGAAAACGCGCTGCAAAGTTATGAAGAATTTTGCTTATGGTGTATAGCCTTTTCGTCTGTAGGCCAATGATTTATATTTATTTGTGAATCATACTTGAAGTGAGTATGATTTTCACATTTGGCCTTTTCCTCCTTTTTCTTCGTTGTTTGATTTCTTGGCAAAGGTATAACGAAAAATTAGAGCCAATCGTGTTGGTTCCCATTTTCCCATGTTTGTGACATGAAAATAGTATCATTGGTTTCATTTCTCGAAAAAATAGAACCAACAAATAGGTTTAGTCCTGTCCGACGACTTTCAGCTGTGGAGTTATCTTTGGCTTCAACGTGATGCGGTTGACGCTCTCACGCTTGCTCTCGTCAGCCATGTTAGCATAAATCTGAGTGGTTTCCACGTTCTTGTGTCCGAGCATGTGCTGGACGGTATAGATACCTGTTCCTGCATCAACCTGCAAGGAGCCGAAAGTATGACGGGCGCAGTGGAAGGTAATGTGCTTGGTGATGCCCGCTGCTTTCAGCCAGTTCTTCAATGTCGTTCCTGTCATTTTGTCCTTGAAGTCCGGGAATACTTTTGCATCGGGTTCGTGTTCATCGTCGTAGAAACCGATTAAGTCAAGGGCCTCCTCGCTGACAGGGTTGTTCACAAGCTGCTGAGTCTTCTGCATCCGTACAGTGATATACATGCCTCCATCTCCGTATGGCTGAATCTTCTTCCATGTCAGCGCCTTGACATCGCTCTTTCTGAGTCCAGTCAGGCAAGAGAAGAGGAAAGCCTTCTTCAATACTGGTTCCTTGCAGTCGGTGTTGGCAAGATTTACGAGCTCAGGCTGTGAAAGGTGTTCTTTCTCTGTTGGAATGGTGTCAATCCTGTCAAGGAAGCCATTGGGATTCTCCTTGATCTTGTGGTCGCGGTAGGCTGTGTGGAGTACGGCTCTGAAGGTTGACCAGTAGCCTGCAATGGTGTTGGTGTGCAGCCTCTGCTTCTTGTGGATGGTCTGTGGAGCAGTATAAAGGTACTCCTTGAACTTGTTGCACAGGTCAACGTCCATCTCGCCAAAAGTGCATTTCCCTTCACAGAAGGCTTCGAAATGCTTATAGACGTTCTACCACTTGGTGTTCCTGGCATCGGCTTTCTTCTTGAACCATGCGAGGAAGCTGCCTTTCTCCTTCTCTCTGTCGAAGAAGTCGTAGCGTTCGTTCACGATGCTCTCATAGCGTCGGCAGCGCAGTGCCTCGGCTTTCTCTGTCATGCGCTCGTTGTAGTCACGCTCGCGCTGGTTCTTGGGCTTGGCAAAGATGTAGATGCCAAGTGACTCATGTCTCTGTACCTTCATGGTTGATTCATCCCTGTAGCCGGGATAGTAGTCAAGGTAAAAGCTCAGTTGCGTACCTTTCTTTATCTTACGCGTACGCAAGGTTACTGTCTTGCAAATGTTACTCATACTTGTATGAAATTTTGTTTTGTTGATAATCGAAGGCTATGCGTCTCATAGCGAGTGCAAAGTAACTGCGTGATGGAAGAGTGACCAACTTACCCTTTCATAACTCATGGATAATTGTACTTTCACGCAGTTGATACTTATTATTGGGCGTTATTGGAGCCTGTAAGCCCCGAATTGCGCTAGTCTGCTCGCCATTATTCGGTCTAATTCCTCCTTGACAATGAGGTTCTGCACTCCGACTTTCACCTTGGTGAGGTTGTTCGTCTTGACGATTACGCAGATGTTGCTCTTGGTCATGCCGTATTTCTCGGCAGCTTCGGCCGTGGTGTAATAGGCATCACTCGCCTTCAGGTCGGGGCTGAAGATGTCATCAAGATGTTTCTTGGAATAATAGGTCTTGCCATATTCTCGCTTTGTGGGAATATGGCGGCGGTAGGCTTGGCTGCGTAAGGATTCCTTGGTCGTGGAATAGAGGGATTCTGCCTCATCCGTTGTCAGCCATTCTGTCAAGGCTTCTATCTCAGCGGAAACTCCGAAGAGTGCATCCATGTGCTTTCGGCTATAATAGTTCTTACCTGCAATCTTGCAAATGGGTACTTGGTTATTCTTGGCAGAAGTGTAGAGCCATGAACGCTTCACTTTGTAGGTTGCCATAACATCGTCGCCAGAGATGTATTCAAGTGGCTCGATGCTCTGAACTGAATCCTCTTTTCTCGCTGGCTTACTTGAAGCGTGTACCTTCTTCAACGAAAGGGAAGAAGGAATCATAGGCTTGTATGTTGGCAATACTCTATGATAAGGATTGCCAGCAAGCATCTTCTCAATGTCTGCCTTACGGATAAATGCCATCCGGCTGCTGATTCGGGATGCAGGAAGTTTACCCTCGTTTACCAACTTGTAAACGTACTGACGGGAGCATCCCATGAGGATGGCAGCCTTGGAGAATGTGAGATACTCCTGGCTGGCGATGTCTATAACAGGCTGGACTGCCTTCAAAAAGTCCTGTTGCTTCTTCTTGCGCTGAGCCTTTGCTGCCTCGGCGCATTGTTCTGAGCAATACCTCTGCGAGCCGCTGTTACAAGTGAACTCCTTACCGCAGAAGGCACATTTTCTTGTCTTTCTCATTTGACTCCTTTTTATGTGGTTTTACAATCAATTTCTTGCAAACCGCCACGGAGTGAACTTTCGTCAATCATTGACAATCCTTGTCAACTCATTCCATGATGTCACGTTCTTCAAATGAGGTCACTTCCTTGCCACTTTTCCTCTCGTCCATCAGTCAACCGTTGTACATTCTTGTCAACTTTTGTCAACCTTGTCCACGAGATGGCAAAATAAAAGCCCTCAAAATTCTCCGCGGTAGAAATGCGTTGCAAAGATAAGCGGATTTTTGAGAACCACCAAAAAGCAAGTCTGAAGTGTTAAAATCTAAAAGTAGTTGATATACAAGGGTTTATATCTATGTATTTTTCATTATTTATAGTTGTTTAGAGGTCTCTAAATACAATCAGAGTAAGAGCAAAGCAATTTATCATGAGGTCCATTTAGGACCATTTACGTAGAAGACAAATGCTGGTCATTTCAATCTTTCTATTATTTCTTTCCACTTGTCTGTTTTTGATTTGTAGTAAGACATCATCTCTGAATAAAAATCATTAAAGTAGGAAGGATTGATATCACCTCTATGATGTTGCGCAAGTTCGTTGAGTTTTCCAGCTTCCTTTTCGAGAAAAGTAAAATATGATGATGGAATATTACTCATGCGCGTAACCGTATCCATCATCGCATCAATTGGCTTAGCATCTTCATCAATTACTTTCTTAACTTCCAACAGAACCTTGGTGTAGTCTGTATTTATCAATATTTCTGAAGGTGGATTGCTTTCTAACATCATCTCGGCATCTAAGGTGTCCGTTGCTATTGATTGCCCCATACGATTGTCATATGTTTGAATCTGACTATTATTATAATACCAGCAAATACCGACAATAATGAAGGATGAAAAGAATAACATAGCCTTTAATCCTACCGCACGTCTTCTTGAAACCGATTCCATCATAGACAAGAGCTCCTTTGTTGAGTTTGGACGCATCTCCAATGATGAAAGGCATTTGTTGATTATACTTTGATATTGCCAACCGAGTCTCATCTCCCTCATTATGCAACCAAGGGAATAGATGTCGTTACGTACATCGTTAACGCCATGCCTCTGTTCTGTACTTACATATCCTTCTGTACCGCATGGTTGTTTGAGAATCTCGTATGCCTCGGAATCCGCAAGTCCAAAGTCTATCAACTTAATGTGATTCCCATCTGACTGAACAATAATATTTGTTGGTTTGATATCTCGATGGATAATTTGTTTTCCGTGGACATATGCAACCGCCTTGAGCAGTTCTGCTAAAACGAGAAGTTTCTCTTTCTTAGTAGGATTGTTTGCAAGGAATTTATCAAGAGTCCGGCCATCAATGTACTCCATAACAATGCACGAGCCAATCCCAACAATTGTTTCTTCCCAAGTAATGACGTTCACAATACAGTCACTATTCAATGACATCAGAATATTAAACTCCTTACGAAGAATTTCCTTATATTTTAGAGTATCCTTTACTTCTTCCTTGAGGGTCTTTAGCATTACCTTCCTGCCATATTTTGTGGCAACAATCAGTCTGAAGAAGCCCGAACTCTGCAACTCAATGAAGTTACAATAATCAGAGTTCATCCACACAATGTCATCTCCCCAAATTTCTGACGAATTTTGGGAATAGCATAGGGGATTTTGGTGATTATTGGACAAATATTGAAAATTTTACTTGCAAAAGTACACAATTTATTCGAAACTTGGATTTTAAAAAAATCATTAATTTTGCACTCATGAATACAGAAAAAGACATCCAATTATTGGTTTCTGCCATCGAAAATGCAGAAGGAATATCAAAGATAACGAGTAAGAAGTTCGAACATCTTTCTCAGAGAATCTTTATGCGTACTCGTGAGACGATAGGAGTCACAACGTTAAAGAGATTGTGGGGATACGTAAATGACACAACAACTCCTCGGGCAGTTACACTTGACATCTTAAGCCAGTACATTGGATATCGGTCTTTTGATGATTTCAAAAGGCTCTATAGTGCAGACGAAGGTAATGGTGTACCATCATCTAAAATAACATTTGGAGATTGCATATATGCCGATGAGATGGAGGTGGGAGATGTTTACCGTCTTACTTGGTCCCCCAACCGAGTCTGTGATATCGAATATCAAGGTGATTATACGTTTATTGTCAAGTCTTCTCAATTGACAAAACTGATTGAAGGAACGAGCTTCAGATGCCAAGTCATAGAGAAAGGCGAACAACTGTTTCTTGACCATGTATACTTTGATGAGAAGCAACGTTCACCTCTCAATTATATCGCAGGCAAGATAGGGGGAATCAATTATGAGAAGTTACAAGATTGACCTTATGCCATAAGGTCAATCTTATTAATCATTTCTTAAGCAATACCGTCAAGAATAGATTGTCGCTCCGTCTTTCAGAAACCTAAAAGAATAACTTGAGACAAAGGGAAGAGTATCAAGAGCAGGAGCGTCTTGTATCGCTCTCAACAGGAGTTTGGCAAGAACACTTTTACTCTTGCATCACTCGCCACTCAAGAGAGAGTAGGTTTGCAATTTTTTCGCTAATTTTGCGCCACTAAACCATGTGAATGATAAACAATAATTTGACGTTCTGTACATCGGGCGAGCTTATCCGCGTTCCCAGCGAGGCAGTGGTGCTATTCTCTGCCGAAGGAAACTATTCAGTCCTTTCGTTGGCCAATGGTTCGGAATATGTCCTCACTTTGCAACTCGGGCAGATTGAGCGTAAACTGATGGATTTCGTCACAAGCGGAGACAACCGTTTTATTCGCATCGGCAAGAGCTTAATCATTAATCGCGACTATATTTCCTATATTAACCCCGCACGACAAAAACTGATTCTATCAGACTGCCGCACCTTCAAGCGCGAGACTACAGCCTCACGCGAAGCGCTGAAAGCACTGAAGGAATATATCGAGAAAGAGGAAAAACTATGAGTAAAAAGAACATTGACATCGATGACAACGAGATAAGAATCATCTCGCCCGAGAGAGGAAACAACTCTTCCACTCGCTCGCGTTGGCTCCACTATGTGACTGCGTGTGCCGCAGTAGTAATTATTGCCACTGCATACGCTCTGTTCTGGAGCGATGATAACGCTTCCGAGAACGAGGAACTGACGATGACACAGAAAAGCGAAACTCCCAAAGCCTTTGCCCCGGCGAAAAAGAAAGGATACATAGAGCTTACGGACACCGTCATTGGTCAAGTTCCCCTTGTCATTCTATCTCCGCATGATGCCACTCCCCGGCTTCATATCGGCATCGACGTGTTGGAAAGTCCGGATGTGGTGATGGCGATGCAAGCCGCCGACTTTCGCGCCGACAACGGATCAATCGTGGGTGCCTACGTCGTCGAAGGTAACTTGGTGAGCAAAGGAGAGGCAAAATCGGGTTTCTGCGCCATCATCGACGGGAAGATAACCATAGGTGCAGCCGATGCAACACCTTTCCTTGAAAAAGCCATAGAGGCTGACGGCTACTTCTTTCGCCAGTATCCACTTGTGGTAGGCAACCAGTTGGTGGAGAACAAGCCCAAAGGCCGATCGCTCCGAAAAGCTCTTGCCGAATGGAACGGGAACACGGTGGTGGTGCTAAGCCGCAGCAAACTTACTTTTCACGATTTCGCACAGACGCTTGTAGATTTGGGAGTATTGAATGCCATTTACCTCGTAGGCTCCGAGGCTTATGGTTTTGCAGTGGATGCAGGTGGCAACAGGTATGATTTTAACTGCGAAGCACCTTCACCGTGCGTAAGCACCAACTACATCATCTGGCGTTAATTTCCATTTCATACACTGTAGCCCTCATTTCATACAAATCCCGGCAAACTCTTTTGTCGGGATTAATTTATTTCACAAAATTTGCCGTGTGAAATCCTGCTAAGTACTTACCCAAATAATTCAGGCAAATATGAGACTACTGATTATCCATCTGCTTTTTCTGGTATCGATGTGCTTGTGCTCATCGTGCAACGACACGGAATGCAAGCACATCGCGAGTAATGGCGTATATTATTGGAAAACCATTCTGGAACTTGATAGTAACGACTATCATTTCATGAACCGCCATGAAGTAGAACGCATTTATCTGCGTATGTTTGATGTTGCCATTGAAGAACCGGCTACAACGTTTGAGGCGGTAGTGCCCAATGCCTCCCTGCAAATGTCTCACTCTAACGATAGCAACCGAGAAGTGATCAACTACCTCCACTCAAAGCAGGTAATACCGGTGATTTACATCACGATCGAGGCATTAAAGGCTGCCCAAGGACACGAAGAGCAGTTGGCAAGGCAAATAGTGGAGCGAGTGAGACGAATGTGCAGCTATCATGAATTGCCCAACGTGGTGGGACTACAAATAGACTGTGACTGGACGGTCTCGACCGAGCTGTCGTACTTTGCACTGTGTGACTCCGCCCGTTCGCTGATTGCGCAGAAGAAACTTCCATGGGCGCTAAGTTCCACCATACGACTACACCAACTTTCACGTGAAGCTCCACCGGTAGACTATGGAGTATTGATGGTGTACAACACCGGTGATTTCAGTGACCCCGACGCTCAAAACTCCATCATCAGCTTAGACGATGTTAAGCCATACCTTAAACACCTGGACAATTATCCGCTTCATCTTGACGTGGCTTATCCCACCTATTCCTGGCAACTATTGTTTAGCGACAGGCAGTTTGTTGGACTGCTGAACGGAGTGAACGTAGCCGACACCACATGCTTTGCCACATCCGGCAAGAACAGCTACCGCACGCTGTGCAATATGTGTTACCAAAATAAGTTCATCCGCAAGGACGACATCATACGCGCCGAGAATTCGGATTTTTCGGAAATAATGACTGTAAAAAACGCTATCGAGCGCCGCCTCCACAAACGGGCGCATAACAACATTCTCTATCATCTCGACCAACAGAACCTTTCAAAATATACTGCAGATGAAATCGACAAAATCTACTCAACCGATCAGAGTCATTAGTTACATAGCAGCGATGCTCATCGCGATGCCTTCCGCAGAGGCTTGCGGTCCCTACTTCCCGGTAATTCCCACACCAAAATTCTTCACATCGAAGACCGAAGGCCATAGTGTGCGCTCACTCGAGCGTAGAGAGAACCTGCGGCTGTGGCAACAACTCACATCACCGGATATCCCCACCGCCGACATCGCCAAAGTGCTCTACGAAGATGAGAGATATCATCCCAAGAGCAACCCCAACAATCAATTCTATGCCTATATTCGCAACACCAACGACCGTGAGATAGAGCAATTCCTCTACATCGCCAAATCTTTGGAATATAAACGCAAGGAGATGGCATCGCCATGGTATTACCCGGAATCAAAAAACAGCAAACAAGATGAATTTACCGAAATCATCAAAGCATGCAAATCCTATCAAGGCACACGCCTCAAAGACCGCTATGCGTTACAACTCGTAAGAGCTCAGTTTTCCGCCCACGACTATGCTGGATGCGTGAATAGCTACGACAGCTGTTTCTGCAACGTCCCCGACAGCAACCTGATGAAGCGTATGGCAATGAGATATGTGGCAGGATGCTGGTCGAGGCTCGGCGATGCAAACAAGGCAAACAACTTATTCGTCCGTTCCGGTGATTATGAATCTACCGCTCACATCAATGCGATAGCGTATATGGCAAAGTATCATCCCGACTGCCCCGAACTGATCGCTCACATCCAGCAATTTTCTGATGATTCTGCCAGATTCTGTGCCGTCAAGCCGGTTGCAGAGCGGGTGCTACACGAAGGCAAGGCGCATTTCCGCGGCGACTGGGAGTTTTATCTTGCCTACGAGGCCGGAGAGTTTCATTCCGACTATGCCACGGCCTCAAAACACATGGCCCGCGCCATACAATCTCTCTTCTCCTCAACAGACCTCTGCGACCATGCCCACGCCTACAGCATGAAAGTAGATGCGGCACTCGGAAAGCGCGACTTTCTGCTTTCTGATTTACGATGGATTGAGGGCAAAATGATTATCTTGTCGGACGAAGCCAAAGAGTGGAACCGAATATTACAAAACATCATCTATGAGAACTGGATTCCCACTCTTTGGGAACAAGAAGATTATTCCACAGCCTTTCTCCTATGCAGCTATGCCGATAATCTTTTTGCCAAGAAGCGTCGTCAAATCTATCCGCCATTCAATCGTCGCATCTATCGGCAAATCAGTCATACCTATTTCCCATTCAATTACAACGATTATCCATACTATCACACCTATCCGCCATTCCGTCACATTTGGTGCAACAATTCCGAAACGCCTATATTAAGCCTCACCATCGACGAGATGCGCAACAGCAGCGAATATTGGAATCCACTTGACTACAGCAAACTTTCATTCAGACTATTGAACTCACTCACATCGTCGCAGCTCATAGACGTAAAACACTCCATTGCTGCCGACTTGCCCCTCTATAAGCATCTTCGATTACAAGCCCGCACCGATGCCCCCTATCTTGATGAAATCATTGGCACCCTTGCACTACGCGAGGAACGCTACAAGCTTGCTGCTGACTATTTCGCCCGTGTACCGAAAATGTATTTTGCTACTCTCAACATCTACAAAGATGGCGACCTTCATTGCAATCCGTTCTGTGCCTTTCCCGAACATTGGCACAACTTCGACAACATGACGTCGCCACTCGAGGCAAAATACCACTTCGCTTGTCGTATGCTCCACTACCAAACGCTCATGAAGCACGGAAAAACGCCCGATGAACGCGGAATGGCACGGCTGAAGTACGCCATAGGTCGTCGCAACTCCTTCGAGGATTGCTGGGGACTCACCCAATATTGGCGAGGCCCCGTCACAACGCTATTCAGGCCATCGCATGATATCGGAGGCTACGACGTACTGAGCAAATATCCCGAACTGTACGACTACGAAAACACCGTTGGACATGAAGCGACACAAGCCATCTTCGACAGGGAGGTAAAAGCCGCATTGGCAATGCTCACAACGGATGCCGTCCGTGCCGAAGCCGAGTATATGCTTTTCAACCTGAAAACCATCGTTAAGCGCTACCCAAACACACCCACCGGCAAAGCAGTAAAATTCTCCTGCGACCGCTGGCAGCATTGGCTATAAGAACAATGATTATATTTTAACGTGTTACTATTTTCAGCTGCAAAATATAAAAATTGTCCACAGAATTATCATGGAAAGCAGGAACATAAACTCTCAGAAAAAAATAAGGAAACAGACGGAGACGTATTTCTGATAATTACCTATCTTTGTTGCAGTTTATAAATTTTAAAATTAAACATACTTTGAAACAGATAGGAATATTGCTTGTTGCGACAGCAATGTCGGTAGTAGTAGTTTGGGGGCAAGATTATCGCAAGGAAGTGAATCAGGACGAGACAAAAGTGCCAGCATACGTGTTACCTAATTTGCTGGTCGATAATAACGGCCAGGCTGTTGCAACGAAAAAACAATGGAAAAAGAAACGTCGTCAGGAAGTGATGGCGCTGTTCAAGGAATATGTATATGGTTATTTGCCTGATGCAAAGGTCGATGCTTCCTATAAAATTTTGGAACAAAGCGACAAGGCGCTGGATGGAAAGGCAACGCGTAAACAGATAGAAATTACATGGATGGGTAACGGAACATCGCGCAAGGCTTTGCTACTGATGTACCTGCCCAACGCAAAGAAGAAGTCTCCGGTGTTCGTGAACTTCAATTTTCTGGGAAATGCCACGTTGTCAGCCGACCCGGACGTAATTCCTTCTCAATATTCGCGTCAGGGTATTGCCTATCAGAAACGTCGTTGGCCTTTGCATAAAATCATTGACGCCGGTTATGGAGTAGCCACGCTACATTATTATGATATCTATTTTGATGAAAAAGGGAATGTAGAGAGAAGCATCCTCCCTTTGTTGGGAATCAACTCTGAAGCGGATATGAAGCCGAACAGTGGTCGTGCCATTGCCGTCTGGGCCTGGGGATACAGCCGCGTGCTGGACTATTTACTGACAGACAAACAGGTCGATGGCAAGCGCGTTGTTTGCATGGGTCATTCAAGACTGGGGAAGACAGCTTTGTGGGCTGGGGCGCAGGATGATAGATTTGCCATTGTCATCTCCAATAACTCGGGGTGCGGTGGTGCCGCCTTGTCACGCAGAGCGTACGGTGAAACGGTAAACATTATCAATCATACTTTCCCTTGGTGGTTCTGCGACAACTTTAAGCAATACAATAAGAACGAGGCAAAGATACCCGTTGATCAACATGAATTATTGGCATTGGCAGCTCCTCGCCCATTATATGTGGCAAGTGCCGTTGAAGATCAGTGGGCAGACCCGAAAGGAGAGTTCCTCTCAGCTTCACTGGTAGAAGGGGTGTATCATCTATTTGGTTATAAAGGTTTGAAAACAGACAAAATGCCGAGTATCAATCAACCGATAGGAGACCGCGTGGCTTATCATATCCGCTCAGGGGTTCATGATGTGACGGATTATGATTGGGAGAATTATATCCGTTTTGCCAATCGTTGGCTATATAAGAAGTAAGCGCACTGCATCAAGACTCAATGAATTATATTATTGATTTATCTCTCGCCTTGCCACGGCTCTTTCAATCATTGTCCCTAAAACGGGAGAAATACCACTTTTAAATGTAGCATTTCCTTCGGAAAGTACGTCCCATGATTCCTGTTGGAAATCAAGACTACTTCGACTTACCTTTCTGTTAAGTCCCGGTCCGTAGGACGAGGGTATCGTCCCGGTTGTTATCTCTTTGTGCGAATAGTATGTCGACGATGGATGCGGTGGAGTCATCCGGCGGGTTGATATTTGTTTTCGGGTCATCTGACGTTATTGACAGTGTTGTGCCTGTTGTGTGGCCGGAAGATGCAGCCGTTGGTGTTGGGGTGGGTTGCATGGTGACTTGTTCCGATGGTGTTGCGGCAGCAGGAGTACTCGTTTCCGACCTCTTTCTGCGGTGGAGTGCATGTTTCTTGATGCGCTTAATATCGGCATTGCAGGCTTTTATCATGTCGCCCAGCACTTCGTCCTCTGTCATGTAATACAGGTTGTTGACAGCCTCTACCATTTCCTGGTATGCGGCGTCCGTTTCATCGCGCACATCCTTCAAGGGACCTTCTTTCCGTGAGTTTTCTTTGCATCGCTCATTCAGCGCATCGGAGAAGGCCGTATGGGCCAGGATGAATTCAT
>CALZOH010000056.1 GCA_945827465.1 uncultured Prevotellaceae bacterium | reverse complement strand
TTGCGACATCCATTCAATCAGCGACCTGATATGAGTCGCCGGTCCGAACAAAGTATCTGCTTGTTGGTCAGTTTTATTTGCTTTTTTAGCCATGGGCATTAGATGATTATGGGTCGTAAAATTAAAGACTATATCGGAAACATGATTTCCGAGAAGCCGCCGTATTAGTCCTCATAAAAGTCCTCTAAGTCAAATCCGTCCTCAAAATCCTCATCATCGACATCATCGTTCGGATACATCATCTTGAGCATGTCGTGAGGGTCAATCTCCCCATATTCTTTTACCTGAGATTCTATTCTTTTGTCAATTATATCGAGACGACTGACAACAGCCTCATATTCACGGAGGATAGGACTATCCCAGTCGCTGAAGGGCGGTTCTGAGCAATTGACTTCTTCACGGAGGTCACGGACCTTATCTCGTAATTCAACGAGATTGTCATATGCCTCACCTTCATCAGTCATAGCCAATACTTCGATCCTTTCGAGTTCCTCCTCAATGGAGTTCGTCATCTCTTTATATCTTTTCATAGCAGTTTATTTTCTGAGAAAGTCTTTGAGTTTTCTTACGAATTCGCTGTCATTTGGGTCATCTTCAATGTCCTCCAAATCTTCGTCATCTACAAACCGAGCCATAAATGCGTAATACCCCAAAATTTGACGGAAGAAAGGCCACAACAATGTATGACAGATGAAGACACCGACTAATGCTTTCGCCAGTCCGAATCCCGGCATTCCCAGGAATGAAAAACTTCCTCCGATAAATCCGAGAAGGACAGCGTATGCAAAGAAAGACAGCAGTAAGCGCTCAGTATATTTCATGTTTACAGTAGTTGAATAGCTATAGCCGCGCAAGCCTCGGCATCCGCTATGGCATTATGATGATTGATAAGGTCAAAACCACATGCTGCAGCTGCCGTATGGAGTTGATGATTTTCTAATTCCGGATGCTTATGGCGGGAAGCTCTGAGCGTATCGAAAAACTGATACTCCGGATATTCCATCCCATATTCTTCAAATACGGCACGAAGACAGCTCTCATCAAACGGACTATTGTGGGCGACCAATGGCAATCCCTTAATTAACGGTCTCACTGTTTTCCAGACTTCCGGAAATAAAGGAGCATTGTCTGTGTCAGCCGAGGTTAACCCGTGAACTTCGGTAGTCCATTCGGTATAGTAATTTGGTGATGCTTTGATTAAGCTGTAGTATGAATCTACGACTTCTCCATCTCGGACAATAACTACACCGACACTGCAAACGCTTGAACGCTGGCCGTTAGCTGTCTCAAAATCTATGGCAGCGAAATTCTTCATTTTGAAAGTAGTTCATTTACCATGTTACAGATTGACCTATCCATTTCCGGAAGCATTGATTCCTGAGGGATGTCATTATTATCCTGCACAATAACTTTATGGGCTATACTGTTGACTCGGGTTAGGGCCATCTGCGCTTTCTCATTTCGTGCCACTCCTTCGAAAGAAAAAGGTGTGCTGACTACTGCGATTATCGTCGAGAGCGATTCTGCCTTGGCGTATTCCAGAATTTTTGGAGATAGCTCTGAACCGATTTCCCCTCCGAGACCGGCACAAACGAAAGCCGTTTTATATCCTCTGAGCAACTCGCGGAAATTGATATCCTTGTCTTCTGTCAGGAGGATGCGCTCGTCTTCCGACCCATGATTGACAATAGTCATGGCTTCTTTATCAACATAGATATACTTGGCATTCTGAAGTTTTGGACATTCTTTACGGCATGAATCCTCTATATTGCATCCTGCACCGCCAACACCTATTATGATTACGTTATTCATATAGTTTTTTGTTTGAGTTATGCTGCAAATTTACTCTCTTAAACTGCCAAAGGCTGACAGTCCGGCGAAATTCCAATAATTATTTGTACATCATTCCAATGCTGGTATAATCGGGATCAACCCAGTCTACAAGGCCGCCTCCATTTCTTTCAATAGTCTTTTGTAGCCATAACCATGAATGTTTGTCGAGAGGTACATACTCCGGAATATTCGCAAGGCGCAGATTAGAATTGTTTGGCAATTTTATTTTTGTCAGTGAGTGGCAAAACATATATCCCAGTTCCTCAATCCCGGGATTCTTACTGAGATCAAGTACCTTGAAATTAGAACCTTTGCACATGAGTTTATGCAGCTTGGGGAATAGTGAAAAGTCCAGGCTGTCAAAGGCGGCATCCTGAATATCGAGATATTCCAAGTTTTGACACCCGGATAAATCTATACCGTAGAGTTGATGATAGGTCAAAGCTTTCAATCCCGGGCAGTTTTCGACAATCAGCTTATCAACGTGCATTTCCCATGTACCGTCAACCAAACACACAATGGCATTTTCATCCTCTGAGTAAAATTCGATTTGGTATGACGCCTTCACCTTCAAATTCTTGTAATAGTGGGCTGGCCGACATATTATGTTCTTTGCATAATGGTGCTTTGATACATGACCGTCACCCCAATGCACCTCAATCGAAGTGCCTGGAGCCAGCCACACATCAAACCATGCATGATTACCTTCAATCCACAAAATTGTGGTGACAGAGATGGATATCAAACGTTTCATAGCGATTTCTTTAATCATCACTGAAGCAAAGTGTCGGAATCTTGATCAATCTTCATCGTCATCAACGATAGGTTCCTTTTTTATAAGAATAAACTGGAGGGCAATGCCGGATTTCGTTTCGTTGTCGATGCCTTTGATGAAGATAATGGGCATCTTTGTGTCGGGAGAATGTAAGAAGGATTTAAGGTCACTTTCTTCGCCGGCAGTCAAGGGCGTTTTTTCTGATGTATAAGCTACAATCAGCAGCCCATCGGCATCGAAATCGAACTCATAGTATGTCGGGAAATAATTTGTTAGTAGGTCTTCGAGATATTTAGCGCGTTGTGACAAATCAGCAACATGTGATTCTCGCCACGTTTCAGCGATGCTTCCGGCATTCATAATCTTCTCTTCAAGTCGGGCGTCATCAAATCCGCACTTTTCATGAAGTGTGTCAATAAGATGTTGCCGTTTGTCAAGCCGTTTTAGTTGAGCTATCCTTTTTTCCATTCGATAAAACCTTTTGCGCTTGGAGCGGTTCTGGTGCTTCTGTCGGAAGTTTATTTGATTCCAGGTCTCTCTGGTAAAGGCAATACCGAAGAACATATATTCTCCAAGAATTAAACGACGTTTTTCGTGTTTGTCTCTTAAATATTGCAGATACATTTTGCGCTCAAGCAATACAGCTTTCTCACCGTATGATGAATAACGCTCTTCACACGGTGACCAGATATTATGCCGTCCAAATCCATAAAATGTCATCCCCCAAAGTATGGCCCCGGCAAGTTCCGCGTCAGTAAAAGGATTATCATCCGGTTTTACCACCGTTTTGCCAACGGTGTTTCGCCAATAATCGCCCTCAATGTTAATGGCAAGCAATGGTAAATGGTGTGGTTTATACCAATCTTCTCGTGGCGAAGTTATATCAAATGTAACTTCGCCTCCTTCCCCCTAAAATTCTGTGAGGCATATTTCATCAAATGCCTGTTTATAAGCGACGGTGGTTCCAATAGAACGGTCGTTACGATGGGTATTCTGCAGGGCTTTCAGTAGATTATCGAACCCGACGGATTGGAATAACTCTTTTACTGTCATAATATGCAAATTATATGGTTACTAAGCAAAGAAACTCAGTTGTCTTTTTATTATTCTACATTTTTTCATTTAACGGTTGGGCGAGGCCATTTTCAAGCAAGTATTCATTCCCGGCATTCTGTGGAGTAGTATCGTCAAATTTCACGGCGTAAACCGGTTTGCCATACCTACGGGCAAACTCTGCCGTATGCAGAGTCCCGCTAGGATTGCTACATTGAACCACAATCACCTTATCGGCTAAAGCCGCCTGCAATCGGCAGCGGGCAATAAGGCGCGTAGGATTGACTTTAGTTCCAGGCGGCTGCTCGGACATTATCAAGCCTCCGTTGAATTTGATTCTTTCCTGTAGCCATGCGTTTTCTTTGGGATGTACGATATCGATGCCTGATCCGACAACTGCTATTGTTTCACCTCCGGCATCAAGGCAACCAAGATGAGCAGATGTGTCAATGCCAAGAGCCAGTCCGCTAAGTACGGTCTTGCCTTCCCGCACAACTTTCTCCGCCAGCTTATAGGCCATAATCCGGCCGGCCTCATCACAATCTCTGCTTCCGACAATAGCAACTATTTCTTTATGTCTCAAAAGCCAGTGTCTGCCGGAATAATAAATCCACTCAGGACAATCGTCGCCTATGGAAATTAATTTTTACGGGAATAACCGAGAAGTGCGAGACCACGAATAAATATCTGAGTAAGTTTCGTTTTCTGGATCAAACTCTTCTCCTTCTATCAACTTTGTATCTTCACGGATGTATTCGTCGGCCAAATAGTCATTGGTGTTTGCGCAACAGTCATCCTGCCACATGATGATATTGCTCACACGCAGGGAGTTACTATTAGCCGGGACAACGTAGTATTCCTCATACTCCCCATAGTCAAGCCAAACTGTAATCCCTATATGACCCTTATACATAGCGACAGTGTAACCTCTGACCGCCATATTATACTCTTCGGCAATGAAAAAGTCTTCAAGAGAAGAATACTTTCTGACTATCTCATTGAAATAATCGCGGCGTAGTCGTTTCCATTTCTTTCGCTCATTCAATGACATGTTGATTAAGTCCATAATGCAGTATTATTTATTCGGTTGTAACTGTTCGCTTGGGTGTTTCGGTAATACTTCAGCCTAATCTTCAAATATAGAATCGATAGACCGACGTTCGATTTCTTCGATGAATCGGTTCCCTTCACCAGCGTATCTCTTGGTATGAAACAACCCGGCTGTGTCTAATGTGAGATAGGCAGGAATCGCCATGCAGTCGCAAAACCATATATCCTTGCCGGATTTTGAATGGCCTAGGACCGGGATAGTTTCGGTGGGGGTATGTGCTACAATTTGATTCCAGTGTGGAATGACGTACTGCAGCAATGTTCGAGGCCTAATCCACGTCAACGATTGTTGAGGCGAAATGCCGCTCATATCATATCTATCACCGTTGAAACCAAACAAGGGATTCGGAGCATATTTGTTGATATCCTTCAGTGATTGGAACTTAATATTTTCATCACTGTTCACAAGTTCCAAAAGCCATGGCATTGAGATACCGGCATGAGATGCGACCCATTTCTCACCGTTGTTCTCAAAGACATAGCACCATTGGGTTGAATCCAAGAATCGGTTGCCCAATGTCGTCCCGAGACCCATCCGGGGCCAGAGCCATTCAGCCGAGGGATAGCATTTAGCCCAGTCGTATCCCAATGCATCAAGATCATGATTGCCACGGAGCATAATCACATTCTCGGAATCAGAGTCTTTATAATCAAGGATATCCTTGAGATTCCGGATTTGCTGAGTCACAGAAATTTCATCGTGCGTAGTGACATAATCGCCTAAGAAAACAACCTTGTCCGGCTGCTCCCATTCGATAATGTTTTTCCAATAAGGCCGACCGTGAATGTCGCCCAGAAAAAGTATGTCGGTTTTAGCTCCTTCAGTCATTGTTAATTCTGTAATTCTCCTACCATCCGCCAAGTCGCCAGACGGCTATGTTCAGGCGTTCTTCCAGCGAAATAGCTGTATCATTGCGTTGGTGTTCAATAGCCTCTTTGAGTTCTTCTTCCGTCGGAGGCGGAAGTAAAAACTCAAAGACATTGTTCTCTAATTTGTCAAGACCCAACTGATGCCTAAAGTACAGATGTTGCATCAGTTTCGATACATCGCCAATCTTTATCTTCTGCATACGAGAGTGTTTTAATGGTTCCGATGCCATCAGACCCCGGAACCATTGGATGAGATTAAACCTTTACGCAATCCAGATAACCGGAGGTTAGATTGGCAGCCTTTTTCAAGTCTATGCCATACTTTGCCATAAAGGCGTTTGTAATCAGATCGCGCCCTTGCGGATTGTTGAGCGGATTAGAAGTGGTTGCTGTCACGACTTCTGCGGTCATACCCTTCTCGATGTGCACACCATTGACTGTGCGCGTGTGCTTCGTTGTTAATTTCCAAAGTGCCATAATATTTTTGTTTGGTAATTCGATGCAAATTTAGAGCGTTCAACTGCCAAAGGCTGACAGCTTGAAAACAATTTTCAAAAAATCGCCGACATATCTGCCGACGATTCATTGAAACTCTATTTTCGTTTTTACAAATACAAGTATTATTCAGTATATAACTCACTCATTGCCTTGGAAATATTCGCCATCTCTAGTCTAAGTGTCATAGGCTTAAGAACTTCTACTGCGTCTCCATATTTGAGGAGTTCCTGCCGGAAGTCGAAGGTTGGGCGAAGGTAGTATGAGAATATCGAATAATCATCTACCTTTACTATTTCCTTCTGCGAATGATGCAGTGGCAGCGAACGGAAATAGTTCTGTTGTCCATCCGTCACCTTGATCTCCACGACCTCCAGTTGCTCTCTTCCGCCAATAATAATGCCTATCACATCGTGAAAGACGCCTTCCGCATCAAAGCCTTTTGGCAGTTCGAAATTATTACCGGTCTGCTCTAGTCCGTGAAGACGGTCAAGAGCATATATTTTCAGAGATCCCTCTCCGATATTTCTCGCAAGCAGATACCAGCGTTGTTTGAACACCTTCACACAATATGGCTCTACCTCAAACGTATATGGATGAGGATGATAGAACGACTGATGAGATATATTGACTGTCTTGCCGTCGCGCATAGCCTGAATGATGGGTGACAAATATTTCTGCCCGGATGGTATCTCTTCAAACAGGATGCGGTGTTTGAGGTGATGACTCTCGTTAATCAGATTATTGACCGCGAAGGTGTTGAGCAGCCATGTGCGAATACCTCCGCTCTCTATTTCGTCTGTGTTGGCGATACGGTAAACCTTACCGGCCGAGCGGTTGCACACGATGTCAATGTCAAACAAATCCTTGATGGCATCCTTATATCGGTGGAATGTTCGCTCCGGAATACCGTTTTCATGATCCTCATTCAAAGAGGAACGAGACCATCGCCGGTCAATCTCTTCTCGAGTTATGCCGCCGCTGCTGTAGATCACATCTACAAGCCAGATATATTTTTTGAAAAGTCCTGATGTTGACATGGCTTCTATTCTTTTTGGCAAAGATAATCATTCAGGCTGACAAAACATGACAGTTTGAGGATTATTATTCAGAATCCTATTCTTTTTCTGCTTGAATTATCAATTCTTTCATGGAGGCAGGTGTCGATGATTTCATTGATATCTATATCATTATTTCCGGAAAGAATAGCGTTGACGGTATGCTTACGGGCGATATTCTCGATTTCGCCACCTGAAAGATCAAACTGAGTGGCAAGTGTTCTGGCATCTTTCTCAGAGAGACGAGGCAGCATTGCCTGCCATATCTTTGCGCGTGCTTCGACGGTAGGCTTGTCAAAGCGAATCTTATACAGAAAACGGCGTTCGAAGGCCTTGTCGAGATTGGTGGTGAGATTTGTCGTTGCAATCATGATGCCTTCAAGAGTTTCCATTTCCTGAAGGATGATATTCTGGATGGAATTCTCCATTTTGTCCACCGCCCGGGATGCTCCTTCCATTCTGACACCGAGCACTGCGTCTGCTTCATTGAAAAGCAGTATCGGTGCAAGGTCGGCGTTCTTGCAGATATTGCGGTATTTATCGAAAAGGCTTTTGATGTTTTTCTCGCTTTCGCCAACCCAGCAGCTCTTGATTTTATCAACATCAACGCGCATAATGCTTCGTCCGGTCTGTCGGGCAAGTTGATAGACAGTCTCTGTTTTGCCGGTGCCGGGCGCTCCATAGAAGATGCAGCAGAAACCGGGACGCATGCCTTCGGCTTTAAGCCTTGACTGCACCTCCTTGAAACGGGATTCGGACAGGATTGAAGATAACTCGGTCACGCTTTTTTTCTCGTTATCATTATAGATAAGTTCTTTGGCCGCGAGCGTATCGGCTTTTATCAGACCCTTGTCTGATTTCGCTGATTGGTTGAGGTTGAGTTCCGCAAGTAGCTCTTCCTTGGCTTTATCGGTGAGCTTGAATGCATCTGAGCGAGCCATTCCGTCTTCATTGACATTCTCTATCAGTCCGGCTTCAAATAGGTCTGAATTGCGAGAGCGAAATTGACGTTTAAGCCAGAGAGGAATCTCGCTATCATCGAAAATATTGTCAATGTCGTGAAATCTGATGTCATCATCGTCATTTTCGACGAACAGGTGAGCCATGAAGATGAAAACGAGAGTATCTTCTTCATTCAGATTATAGCGGCGCAGCCTCCTTGCAAAATCTGTATCTTTGATTTCGTCCAAAAGTTCCATTGTTTGTGTCAACAATGATTCATGAGTCAGTTCATCATCGTCCATTTCCTTCATAAGTCGATTGAAACGGTCAAAGAATGCCACTGTGTCGACTACAGGTTCGGTTGTATAAACGAACGGTTCATTCTTTCTCAGGGCTTTCAATGCGCCGCCAAATACGCGGTAACTCAGCGAATTGTTACTGTGTGATGCGCGAAGATAGTGCTTCGATTCCAAAACGTCCACGTCTTCTGACAGCCTAAGGATTTTAGTGGTACGGCACCCTGCATATCGGGCTAATTCCGAAATCTGGATGCGATTGTCTTCGCTCCGGTCAACGAACATGGCGAGAAGAACCGTCTGCATTGGCGATAGATGTAGCTTTCGGGCGGCATATCGGATATGTTTGCCTGCCTTATCGAAGAAATCCTTGTCGAGATTGGAATCCTCGGCAAGTTCAACTATGTACTCGAAAGATTCAAGAATACTCTTAGGCTTTGCATTTTGAGCAGCTTCCTTATTCTTAAACGTCTCTGCTGAATGAATGTTAACTTCTGCCATAAATGTGATCTTTACTTTTTTGTTTCGCCGCAAAGGTATTCACAAGCTACACAACCAATTTGCGTACTCATTTACCTTTTGACGATGCAAAGTTAAGAAGTCAAACTGCCACAACATGACAGTCTGAAATTTTCTTTAAATTCAAGCCATATTTTTAGCCCAAAATGTGTTGTTCCAACAACCGTACCGCAATATGGCTTCTATTTACATCAAACTTCAAATGTGCGCAAGTATTACATGCGCACATTTCTGCGGAGGGCGACCATTGAAGGGAGGAGAGAGGGAGAACGGGGTCAGACCACGCGGAACACATTGTTGTTTGCGCCCATCGAGTAGTCGTACATGAACAGGTCGCGTGCGAAGGCTTCGTAGTCGAAGTAGTTTGAGAGATTACCCATGATCCTGTCAAGGTCGTAGCACTCCTCGACGATGTGGCGGGCGAAGTCTTCTTCGCTGTCCCAGTTGCCGCAGTAGGCTTCCTCGAAGCTGTCGAGTTCGTCGTGAAACTCCATGTAGTCGTCCACGGCATCCTGATCGTACTTGTCGCACAAGTCGCAGTATTCCTTGATGTGGTCGAAGTCTTCCTCGTCCATACCGCTCTCGCTGTACCACTGTTTGGGGAATCCCTCGAAGTCCTGGAACATCAGCTCCGGGTCTTCCTCGTCGGCGTGGATAGCCTTGCAGAAGTTGACGAAGTCCTCGCAGTCGTCGAAGGTAGTAAGGTCGAGCCAAAGGCCGCAGAGCGAGCCGTCGTTGTACTTGCCGTAAGTACCGCAGTAGACGGAGGGTTCGCCGTCGCAGGGGCTCTTGTGCTCGTCGATGGCATCTTGAAGTTCGGGGACAGTGAAGTCCAGTTCGCGGAGTCGTTCTTCGACTCTTGGAGTGATGTTGAGTTCTCCGAATTGCAGTCTCATTGTAGTTGAAATTGAGGGGTTTAACATAAGGTTCATTGTTTTAAGTTTTACACTGCAATGACTGGGAGAACTGAGAAAGCGAGTGGAAGCAAAAATTTCAAATAAAATTTTAAGCAGCGCGGTAAATACTACTGCAAGGTGGAGATTTATAAAAATTTATGCTGAAATCCGCAGGCTTGTTTTGCGTTGAGCGGTCAGTCCTACCTTTGCGGCAGGAAAACTAAAAATGGGCCTATGCGGAGACCGCAGACGGAATAAGGAATAGAAAATCGCAATTAGATGGACTCACCCCCTCGGCGGAAACAGGAAACGTCCGCAGATCTCGACTCCCGGCAGCACAGCACCTCAGACATACCACAAGGCAGACGCAGACGAGCAAGCCCCGTGTCGGTGCTTGGCATACAACATCAGACGGCACTCTCTGAGGATTTCGCCCTTACTGCCCGATTGTGAGGCCGACAACTTCGGCTGTCCACGCAGGTAGACCACGACAGCGCAGGAATGGGATGTCGATGGGTCGGGTGACGGACTCCTCGGACAAATGGCGCTCAAAGAGTACCCTCTGCGACAGCCTCGAATTGGTGGATGCCTCCTGCTCCGACTTGAACTGACGAGCCGAGGAACGCAAGGACGAGTACGGAGGAAGGCTTCGCACCTCGTAAACGGCTGACCTCGGATGGATGGGCGACTTGTCCGTTTCGACTACAGGAAGCCGCGACTGATGAGCGATTCCATGACCAATGGAGGATACAGACGTTCAACGACCGACCGCTCCCTCACTCCCGCAGGGCTGCTCCGCAGGGACCGGTTCTCGCAACCGATTTTGTCAATCCAATCCGATGTGCTACCTTTGTGTTCAGGAAAAACACACAAAGATTATAAAATCCACATATATGTGTGTTTATATGTGGATAAAATTAGCTCCGCAAACTCTATATCACTAATGAATAACAATATAGAATGTTATCGCCAATAAAAACTGGATTGTCGCCGGTCAGCCCCGCGACCGCCGCCTCAATGTAATCAAGTCCTTCTACGTCAAGTTCGAGCGTAAGATACCTGCGCTCGTCGAGGACTTCTGCCGCTACTACTCGGAACATCGCAATAAGACCGTGGTCTATTACTACGATGCTACCGCTCTCGGCTCAAACTATGCCGTCAACGAACAGGACTTCCGTTGGGTGGTCGTCCATGAGTTTGAACGCCACGGCTGGACTGTCGAGGCGGTCTATCTCGGCAATCCCATGCGGCACGATGAGAAATACCTTCTCATCAACCAAGGATTTGCCGGCAAGCAACGCCTTGTGCCATTCATCAACCGCTCAAACAACGAGGACTTGATTCTCGCCATTCAGTCGGCAGGGGTCAGTCGCGGGCGCAACGGCTTCCGCAAAGACAAGTCCGGCGAGAAACTTGCGGAGAGCGAAGAAGACCTGCTCGAACACCGCACCGACGGCACCGACGCTTTCGATACCCTCTACATCGGTGCCGAGAAATTCCCGTACCACGATACTTTCTCTCTAAGGATGAGCGGAGTAATTTAATTATTTTCTTAGGGCATTTGGTATCTAAAAAAAAATTGTAACTTTGCAGTCGCAATGGTATCTCCTTTTCTCTAGAGTGAGAAACTGGATTAAGGCATTCGCTAAAAGTGCCTGATATTCAGGAGATTTAAAAGGGAATCCGGTGAGAATCCGGGACAGTACCCGCTGCTGTGAATCCTATACCAAAGTCTTTTGCACTACGTCATTAAGACCATTTAGTCTTGAGAAGGCGCATTAGATTGGGATAAGTCAGAAGACCTGCCTTTGCCGTAAACATAACTATGCCTACGGGATTATGGGCAGCTTATAAACCCTGATATTGGGGCTTAAAGACATTTGACACTCGTTAAGAGGTTAATACATATTTTCCCGTCGGCGTACATTATGTAAGTACGCAGACGGGATTTTAATTTTCTGGGTATTAACCTTCTAACTAAAAGAATGAAATATATATATTCATTAGTGTTACTATGCATCACTATTGAGGTATTTGCAGAAACTCCGCTTGACTCCCTTTCTCATCAATTAAAGGAAGTAGTGGTAACCGCGCGAAAACCTAATGAAGATATTATACCGGCACAGACACTGTCGGGTGAAGAACTGCATAGATTAAACAGCAACAGTGTTGCTGATGCCTTGCGTTATTTTTCGGGTGTACAAGTAAAAGATTACGGTGGAGTTGGCGGAATCAAAACCGTGAATATTCGGTCTATGGGCACAAACCATACGGGAGTTGTATATGACGGAGTGGAACTCGGAAATGCACAGAACGGTCAAATAGATTTAGGTCAGTTTTCCCTTGATAATATTGAAGCATTATCACTCTACAATGGTCAAAAAAGCGAAATATTGCAACCTGCAAAAGATTTCGGGTCTGCCGGTACCATATATATGAGAACTCGGACTCCTGTGTTCAATGATGGAGAAAATTACCATGCAAGAGTCTCAGTTCGCACCGGCTCTTTCGATTTATTAAATCCTTCTGCTCTTATTGAACTGAAACTTAGCGAGAGAATTTCTACGTCTTTAAGTGCAGAGTGGATTAATTCAAGTGGTAAATATAAATTCCGTTATCGAAGAGTTAATCCTGCCGGAGAACTTGCATATGATACTACTGCGGTTAGACAGAACGGGGATATAAATGCCACCCGAATTGAGTTGAACACTCATGGCACCCTAAACCACGGTTCGTGGAATTTCAAAGTTTATAATTATAATTCAGAGCGAGGTGTCCCCGGAGCTATTGTTAATAATGTATGGCGAAGGGGGGAACGTATATGGGATACCAACTCATTTGCACAAGGTCGGTATACCGGATTTTTCGGGAAATTCACAACCTTAAATAATATCAAATATGCTTTTTATCGCACTCATTACGTCAACAACGATGATAAGCAGGTAAAAATTGACAATCTATATAAGCAAAAGGAGATTTATTTTTCTTCTGCAAATGAGTACGAGGTAACAAATTTTTGGAGTGTATCAGCAAGCTATGATTTTATGTGGAACACTCTTGATGCAGATGTGTATGGATTTGTTAAGCCTGATCGGATATCGCATTATTTATCAGCAGCTACAGCGTTGAACTTTAATCGTATTAAAATTCAAGCAAGCGCTCTTGGCACATTTATTCAAGATAAGATTAGAGGTCAAAAGGCACCGGCTGATAAACATGTTTTTTCTCCCGCCATATTCATGAATGGCTATCCTCTGCGAAACAAAGACTTTTCTATCAGAGTATTTTATAAAAAATCTTTCAGGATGCCTACGTTTAATGACTTGTATTATGCTGATATGGGCAACTCTCAACTATCCCCTGAGCGCGTAACACAATATAACCTTGGTTTATTATATGACCATAACTCCACTTCCCTTATATCCGCCGCTCGAATTAGTGCTGATATATATTATAATAAAGTGAAAGATAAGATTGTCGCGTACCCCAAAGGTCAACAGTTCAGATGGACAATGCTTAACCTTGGGCTCGTAGATATTCGAGGAATAGATGTTACAGGACTGTTGACGCTAAATCCATATCGTGATTTATATCTTACAGTCCGCGCTCAATACACTTTTCAACGGGCAATAGATATAACTAATCCGTCTGATAATTACTACCGTGATCAGATTCCATATATCCCTCGCCATTCCGGAGCAGCTGTTGTAAATGCTCAGTGGAAAGGTTGGGGTCTTAATTACTCTTGGATATATGTTGGAGAACGATACAATCAACAGGAAAATATCAGGTATAACTATACCCAGCCATGGTACACTTCAGATGTTTCCTTGAGTAAGGATTTTAAGTTGGGGAGAGTTAATCTTCGCGGACTGATTGAAATTAACAATCTTCTTAGTCAGGATTATGATGTAATTCTCAATTATCCTATGCCAAAACGTAATTACAGATTTACTCTTACTGTAGAAATATGACAACAAAACAATTTTTCTTATATTTTCTGCCGCTCCTGTTGGTCGCCACAAGTTGTCGCGAGGACGAACTTGTGGTGCCCACGGAGTATGAAATTATTGGCGATGAAAATAAAGAAACATCAATACGCGGATTCTATTTGGTAAATGAAGGAAACATGGGGTCTAATAAATGTACATTAGATTTCTATGACTATCATACCGGCTTGTACTCTCGCAACTTTTATGCTGAACGCAACCCTAATGTTATTAAAGAACTTGGAGATGTTGGGAACGATATAGGAATATATGGAAGCAAATTATATGTAGTTGTTAATTGTTCTCATAAGGTAGAAGTTCTTGATGCAAAATCGGGCGTCCGACTGGGACAAGTAGATATCCCAAACTGTCGATATATCAGATTCCATCGCGGAAAAGCATACGTCAGTTCATACGTCGGACCTGTTCTGATCGACCCAAACGCACCTAAAGGAGCAGTATATGAGATTGATACCCTTTCTCTTTCCGTCACGAGGAAAGTTTCAGTGGGTTATCAACCTGAAGAGATGGAAATTGTCGATGACTATATGTATGTGGCAAATTCAGGCGGATACCGCGCTCCCAACTATGATAACACAGTATCAGTTATTCAAATGGTGGATTTCAAGCAAGTTCAACAGATACCTGTCGGTATAAACCTTCATCGACTTAAAAAGGACAAATATAACAAGTTGTGGGTTACTTCGCGAGGTGATTACCAATATCGTCCGTCACGCTTGTATGTTATGCAGAAAAAACCGGGATATAATCAGATGATTGTGACCGATACAATACCGGTGGCTTGTTCCAATATGGCTTTTTATGAGGATAAGATGTATTTCTACGCAACTGAATGGAATAATTATACAGCCTCTAATACTATAACATACGGAGTAATTGACGTGCGTACTAAGGAAATAATATCTGACAAATTCATTAAAGATGGCACTGAAAAAGAAATAACAATACCATACGGCATTGCCGTTCATCCCGAAACCGGGGACATATTCATCACGGATGCTAAAAATTATGTTTCATCCGGCACCCTCTATTGCTTTAGTCCCGACGGATATAAAAAATGGAGTGTGCGCACCGGGGATATTCCGGCTCATATAACTTTCCTTAAAAAATGGAAAAGTTAGCTTTTGTCATAATTTACGCTTTACTCCTTTATGGATGTACCGATGAAATTCCGATGGTCAATCTCGGTATTGATGACGTGTATTATATAGCGCTGTCTCTTATACACATCTGACGCTGCCGACGATATGCAGTGTGTAG
>CALZOH010000055.1 GCA_945827465.1 uncultured Prevotellaceae bacterium | reverse complement strand
ATCAGGTTGTTCTATTCGATTCTATGCCGTTCCTTCCACCATATTCGTGTAAATTGGCATTTGAAAAACGTTACCGGAACTTTTAAGGTTTCTTGGATGACGTTATTCTGTAGCATATTTAACAACCTCAACTGATTGATATGATCATGATTTCTTGTAGAAAGTTTCTGATGGCATTCTGGCTCTTCCTCATTTCGGTTCTTTGCCATGCTACCTCTAAAAGTGAGCCCAAGGCGATACTACTCTCTCCTTCGGCCACGTCCATTGAACGCTTAGCTGCCGACGAGGTGCAGAAGTATATCTATTTGCGCACGAAGACACGATTGCCGGTTCTTCCGTCTAAGTCCGGCAAGTCCAAGACGGCTATCCGACTTTCCTGCGATTCATCCCGGCTTTCACCCGAATCCTTCCGCATTGACCGCGATGAGAAAGGGCTGCACATCGTAGGTGGCTCGGACGTGGGCCTGCTTTATGGCGTTTACCAATATGCCGAATTATTGGGCGTCGTGTTTACGCTTCATGGCGATATCATTCCCGACGAACCACGAAGGGTCGCTTTTGGTGAGTGGAAAGGGAAATCTTGCTCGCTTCGACTATTGGCTCCATACGTTTGAATATCTGCGAACCATGGGACAACTGGGTTGCCTTCGGGGAAAGATGGACCGCCTGATGAGCCAATCGCCCGACGGCCCCACCATTGAAAAAACCGTCTTGCCTCTTCGCATCGAGTTGGCCCGGATCTGGGAGCGACTGATCGAGCAACAACTCCAGACCATCTCGACCATCGGCGAAGTGGGGACCTTAATCAACTTGGAGTCGCAGACGCGCAAGACTTATGGGTTCCTCACGAAACACGACGCCGAAATCGTTCGCCTTACCAAGAAGCCGCTTCCCGCCGAGTGCCACCTTTCCATGGACTATCGGCTCTCTCCCCAACTGGTCGTGCTGAACCATCGCGAACTTCTCGAGGCAGACGAACCCTACCGGCTCGAACTGACTATTCCGGGTAAGACTTCGGCTGATGAGGCCCCTTGCCTGCACTACCGGCAGTTGGGCAAAGGTTCGTTCAAAACCCTTGCGATGCAGGCAGACGACGCTCATCATTTCTCGGTGACGATTCCCCAAACGCTGAAGGGAACGATTGAATACTATATCTCCTTCAAGCATCACGGCAGCACGTATCATTATCCGGCCGCAGCACCATCGATTTGCGCTACCTGGGTGAAACTGTCTGCGACCGAAGGTTGCGTCAACGCAAGCCGGAAGGATTAAATATAGTAGTCGGCAGCATCAATCAGGCCGGCACGCAGGGCATATCGCGTGGCCTCGTAAGCCGTATTCACGTCGAGTTTTCGGAAGATGTTCTTGCGGTGAGTATTCACTGTATGAAAACTGGAGCAACGTTCGATAGCGATTTCTTTCGTCGTTTTTCCGCGAGCTATTTCGCGGAGTATGTCGGTTTCGGTAGCGGTGAGGGCCACTCGCGGGGCCGTCTCGCCGCCCGAAACGGCGAGCATTTGTTCCATCGTGAGCCGGCAAAAGTAACGCTTATGGGCGGCGGCCGAACGGATGGCATTCTCTATCTCTCCCACATCGCTGTTTTTGTTGACCATGCAAAACGAATTGCCTTCAGCGATGATGCGGCGAAGAAAGTCGTTCGAGAATTCATCTCCGAAGAGCAGCCATTCGACCGACGCAAATCTCATGTGCATCATGAGGAGGGCGTTGATGTCTTCAAAATCAAACAAGGAATAGTCGAGCACTACGACAGCCTCGTCCACACATTGCAGGAGCTGTAGCAATTCGGCCTTATTGCTGACGGCCTTGACGCTGGCGCCCGGCACACGCAGGCAAAGCGTTTCGATGCCCACACGAGTAATACCCTGATTGTCTGCTAAGATATATAACATAATTGTTTGCAAAGTTATGACTATTTTCAGCTTTGCCCTTCTACCGAACGGAAGGAAAAAGAGTCCGTTGGCAAATATTGCAGCCAACGGACCTAACAAAACCGATTTTATAGAAACTTGAAATCGCTAAAGGGGATATTCATCGAACGCGTACAATACCGTTGTCAGATAACGCTCTCCCGTATCGGGGAGCAAGGTGACAATCTTCTTGCCTTTGTTCTCTGGTCGTTGGGCCAACAGCTGCGCACCATAGAGTGCGGCTCCCGACGAGATGCCTACCAGTAATCCCTCGGTACTGGCCAGGTTGCGGCTGGCGCGGATGGCATCGTCGTTCTCTATGTCGAGCACCTCGTCAATGACACCGCCGTTGTAGGTCTTGGGAACGAATCCGGCACCGATGCCCTGTATCTTGTGGGGACCGCTCTTTCCTCCGTTGAGCACGGGCGAAGAAGCCGGTTCTACGGCCACGATCTTGATGTTCGGGTTTTTCTCTTTCAGGAGCTTGCCCACGCCGCTCACGGTTCCGCCGGTTCCCACTCCGGCCACGAAGATGTCTATGTCGCCGTCCGTGTCGCGCCAGATTTCCTCACCCGTGGTCCGATAATGTGCGTCAGGATTGGCCGGGTTCTCGAACTGCTGCAAAATCACCGAGCCGGGTATTTCGTCTCTCAGCTGATTGGCTTTGTCGATGGCACCTTTCATGCCCTGGGCTCCGGGGGTGAGTTCCACACGGGCTCCGTAAGCCTTCACCAGGTTGCGACGCTCCACGCTCATGCTGTCGGGCATGGTCAGAATGAGGTGATAGCCTTTCACGGCCGATACGAAGGCCAGACCTACGCCGGTGTTACCGCTGGTCGGTTCGATGATGGTGGCTCCGGGCTTTAGGATGCCTTGTCGCTCGGCGCTCTCGACCATGGCGAAGGCCACACGGTCTTTCACGCTGCCGGCCGGATTGAAATATTCCAACTTGGCGATGATGCGGGCCGGAAGTTCATACTTTTGGGCATACGATTTGAGTTCGAGGAGGGGCGTGTTACCGATTAAGTCGGTGAGTCTTTCTGCTATTTTTGACATGATGAATCTTTTTTTGAGAGATGAATAATCAGTTTATTTCACGGCGTCGAGGGCCTGGCTCAAGTCATCGATGATGTCGTCGATGTGTTCTGTTCCGATGCTCAGGCGAATGGTTGAGGGATAGATGTGCTGTTCTTCCAATTCCTGCGGCGAGAGTTGCGAGTGGGTCGTAGTGGCCGGGTGGATCACCAAGCTCTTTACGTCGGCTACGTTAGCCAGGAGGGAGAAGATCTGCAGGTGGTCGATGAAGGTCCATGCCTCGGCTTCGCCTCCCTTGATTTCAAAGGTAAAGATGGAACCGCCGCCCAGGGGGAAGAGTTGCTCATAGAGTTCGTGGTCGGGGTGTTCGGGCAATGAGGGATGGTTTACCTTGGCTACCTTAGGATGCTTGGAGAGGAATTCTACGACCTTCAGCGTGTTGTAGACGTGTCGCTCAACCCTGAGGCTCAAGGTCTCAAGGCCCTGAAGCAATATCCAGGCGTTGAAGGGCGAAAGCGTGGCTCCCGTATCGCGCAAGATGACGGCACGAATACGCGTCACGAAGGCGGCGGCACCGGCTACGTCGGCAAAGACGGCACCATGATAGCTCGGATCGGGCTGGGCCAGCGAGGGATATTTGTCGGCATTGGCTTTCCAGTCAAACTTGCCGGCATCGACGATGACGCCGCCCAACGAACTGCCATGTCCGCCGATGAACTTGGTGGCGGAGTGTACGACGACGTCGGCTCCGTGTTCGATGGGTCGAATCAGGAAGGGCGTGCCGAAGGTGTTGTCCACAATCACGATGGTACGATGGCGGTGAGCTATCTCGGCGATGCGGTCGATATTGGTCACATTGGCGTTGGGGTTGCCGAAGGTTTCGATGATCACTGCCTTGGTATTCGGACGGAAGGCGGCCTCAACGGCTTCAAAGTCGGCGGGGTTGACGATGGTGGTTTCAACGCCCTGCGTGTTCAGCGTGTGCTCCAGCAGGTTGTAGGTACCGCCATAAAGGTTGTCGGCAGCTACCACATGGTCGCCGTTGCGGGCCACGTTCTGAAGCGCATAAGTAATAGCGGCTGCGCCCGAGGCCACGGCCAGGCCGGCTACACCGCCTTCAAGGGCGGCCACGCGGTCTTCAAAGACGCCCTGGGTCGAATTGGTCAGACGACCGTAGATGTTGCCTGCGTCACGCAGACCGAAGCGATCGGCAGCGTGCTGCGAGTTACGGAATACATAGGATGTGGTCTGGTAGATAGGCACGGCGCGAGCGTCGGTAGCTACGTCTGGCTGCTCCTGACCAACATGGAGTTGCAAAGTCTCAAAGCGATAATTTTTTGTTCCCATAATCTTTAAACGTTTTGTTGTGATACTTATTTTGTTTGTTTCTTTCTTCTGATGCAAAGGTCGCAACTTTCTCTGAGGCCCACAATACCATAATACCGGCATTTTTACTACCACAATCGTGGTACAGCCCCTTGCCTTGCCTGCTGCGCCGCGCCTCGGGCGCCCCGGGAAGGCCCGGCGGGGAAAAAAGAGTGGGTTTCTTTTGACACAAATGAAAAATATATTACCTTTGCACCGCAATTTTTAGGAAAGCCGCCCTTCCTCCTTCTTGCGGGAACGGGTTCAACCAAGGAAAGATGCTCGAGTGGTTGAAGAGGCACGCCTGGAAAGCGTGTAATCGGCGAAACCGATTCGGGGGTTCGAATCCCCCTCTTTCCGCAAAAGGTTCTTCGTCCGCCGGATGAAGAACCTTTTCTTTTTATTCGTTGGCGAAGGACGGCTTTCGGTGACCGGGTGCAGAGCCGGGCTCTCGCCGAAGGTGATTTGCTCCCTTATATAATATATAATGTATAAAGCTGAGAAGAGTATTGTGATTGTGGGCGGAGGTGCGGCCGGCCTGTTTGCCGCTGTGTGTCTGAAGGAGCGGCTGCCGCTGGCGCGGGTGTGCGTGGTCGAGGCCGGAGGCAGGGCACTCTCGAAGCTGCGGCTCACGGGCGGCGGTCGCTGTAACCTGACCCATACGTTCGAGGCGGTTGAGGCTTTGGGCGAGGTATATCCGCGTGGCGAACGCCTGCTCCGCAAGTTGTTCTATCGCTTCGGCCCTCAGGATACGTGGCGATGGTTTGAGGAGCGGGGTTTGAGGCTTTACGCCCAGAGCGACGGCCGCGTGTTTCCGCGCTCCGACCGTGCCGACGAGGTGGCCGACCTCTTGTTGCTGCTGGCCCGCGAACGCGGGGTGGAGCTCTGCGAAGGCACGAGGGTGGAACGCATCGAACGCTCCGACGCCGGCTGGCGGGCCTGCCTGGCGGGCGGCCGCCGGGTGGAGGCCGATGCCGTGCTGGTGGCTACGGGTGGCAGTCCGCGCCGCGAAGCCCTGGAACGGCTGCTCGAGGATTTGCCCGTGGAACTCGTGGCGCCGGTGCCCTCGCTGTTTGCCTTCAACGTGGCCGACGGAGGCCTGCGGGCTCTTTCGGGCACGACGCTCGCCGACGCCCGGTTGCGGCTGGCGGGCACCAAGTGGCAGGCGCGCGGCGCCTTGTTGCTTACCCACTTCGGACTGAGCGGCCCGGCCGTGCTGCGACTCTCTTCGTATGCGGCCCGCCACCTGGCGGAGGCGGCCTACCGGGCTCCCCTGCTTGTCAACTGGCTGCCCGACGAGGCGCCGGAGTCGCTGGCCCCGCGGTTGCGGGCGCTGCTCGATCGCGAAGGGGCCAAGCAGCTGTCGAGCGTCAGGCCCGAGGGGCTGAACACCCGCCTGTGGCTCCACCTGCTTGAGCGCAGCGGGTTAGACGCTCGCGGCAAGTGCGCCGAGGTGAGCCGCAAGCAGCTGAACGGCCTGGTGACCACGCTGACGCAAGACGAATACCTCATCACGGGCCGCGCGCCCCACAAGGACGAGTTTGTGACCTGCGGCGGCGTTTCGCTCAAGAGCCTGCAGGCTCAGACGCTCGAGGTGCGCTCGTGCCCGGGCCTGTACGTGGCCGGCGAGGCCCTCGACGTGGACGCCGTGACGGGCGGATTCAATCTGCAGGCGGCCTGGACGACGGCCTACGTTTGCGCCGAGTCTATCATAGAACGATTCACCCAACCTTTAACCTCCATAACCCCTACCCCATGACTTCATCTCCCCTTCGCCCCTCGCCCCGGGTCACCCCGGGCAGCCTGCGCGCCTGGACACTGGCGGCGCGCCCCAAGACGCTTACCGGCGCTGCCATCCCGGTCATCACGGCCTCGGCCCTGGCCTGGGCCGACGGCGTGTTCAGCCTCCGGCCGGCTCTGGTCTGCCTGCTGTTTGCCTGCCTCATGCAGGTGGCGGCCAACTTCATCAACGATTTGTTCGACTTCCTCAAAGGCAGCGACCGCGCCGACCGCCTCGGCCCCGAGCGGGCCTGCGCCCAAGGGTGGCTCACGCCGCGGGAAATGAAAAGGGGGATCGCCCTCGTGCTCGCGGCTGCCGCGGCCTGCGGCCTGACCCTGCTCACCTATGGCCGACCCGAAGTGTTGGTGGGCATCGGGGTGGGTTGCATCGTCTTCGCCTTTCTCTATACGACGCTGCTCTCCTACTGCGGTCTGGGCGACGTGCTGGTGGTGATGTTCTTCGGCCTGGTGCCGGTAGCGGGCACCTACTACGTGCAATCGGGCACGGTGAACGCTTCCGTCTGGCTGCTCTCGCTCAGTTGCGGCATCTTGATTGATTCGCTCCTCGTGGTCAACAACTATCGCGACCGCGACACCGACCGCCGCGACGGCAAGCGAACCTTGATTGCCCTGCTGGGAGAGCCCTTCGGCCGTTATCTGTACCTGCTGACGGGCCTGACGGCCTGGGCGCTGTGCGCCTGCTTCCTGGCGGAGGGCCGCACGTGGGCCTTCGTTCTGCCGGCCCTCTATGTGCCCCTCCACGTGCTCACGTGGCGCCGGATGGCAGCCATCCGCAGCGGACGAGAGCTCAACGCCATTCTGGGGCAAACCTCGCGCAACATGCTCATCTTCGCCCTGCTCCTGTCCATCGGTCTGGTGATGGGATAAACGCTCACGCGACGCCATCGGCCGTCCCTCCTGAGAAGCCGCAAAGCTACCGCACGTAGTTTTGCGGCTTTCGTTTACCCTGCAAAACACTGAAAACAACTTTTCCAACTCTTTGAAGACCTTCAAAAACGGTAATCAACATCTATATCTATTAATTGAAGGCCTTCAATCATACTATACCTATTCTTATTATAGGTTTGAAGACCTTCAAAGTATCTTAAAACGTATATTTATCTATATTGAAACCCTTCAATATATGTAAAATTATTGTATTGATAACATTGAAGACCTTCAATCATCCGAAAAGTATTGTATTTGCATGTTTGAAGACCTTCAATGCCCTGAAAGTACTTTTTGACCATTGAAGGTCGTCGAAGAAAGGGTAAAAAAAAATTGTTTTAGAGGTTTCGCACGTTTACAAAAGCTCTAAAACAAATGTCTGTCCGCTCGCGGGGGCGGCTGAAAGGCGGAGGCTTAACGGAGCTCGATGACCTCGAGGTCGCGGATGTCGTGGCCGTCGATGACGAAGCGCACCAGAGTGCGCACCTTTTGCCAGCCCTGCAGTCCGGCTGCTCCCGGGTTGACGTGAAGCAGGCGCAGCGTGGGGTCGTATTGCACCTTGAGGATGTGAGAGTGTCCGCTGATGAAGAGTTGGGGCGGCGAGGCCGTCAGGCTCCTCACCACGCTGCGGTCGTAACGGCCTGGGTAGCCGCCGATGTGCTTCATCATGACGTCGACCTCCTCGCAGCGAAAGCGAATCTTCTCGGAAAACATGCGGCGCAGGTCGCCGCCGTCGATGTTGCCATACACGGCCGTGAGCGGATGGAGCCGGCTGAGGCGCAGGGCCACCTCGGTGGAGCCGATGTCGCCGGCATGCCAAATCTGGTCGACGTCGGCAAAGTGGAGGGCATAACGCTCGTCCCAGAAGCCGTGGGTGTCGGAGAGCAGGCCGATGCGCGTCATACAAGGAAGCGCTGACGGATGTAGCCTTCGATCAGTTCGCGCGTGGCTTCCAGGCCCAGGCGGCTCGAATTGATGCAGAGGTCGTAGGTCGGAGCCTCGCCCCAACGCTTCTCGCTGTAGAAGTTGTGGAACGAAGAGCGGCGCTTGTCGTTGTTCAAGATGACCTTGCGGGCCTCGTCGCGCGAAATTCCGCGGTCCCGGCTCACGCGCTCCATGCGGTCGGCGGCATCGGCCGAGATGAACACGCTGGCCATGCGCTCCTTGGCGCGCAGGATGTATTCAGCACAGCGGCCCACGAAGATGCAATTATCGGCCTCGGCCAGCTCGCGCACCGTCTGGCTGAGAATGCGAAAGAGCGACTCCTCGTCCACCTGGTTGCCGTAGAAGTCGGTACTGCCCATGAAGGGAATAAAACTCGTGAAAAAGGTGTGCATCGAACTCTTTTCCTCGTCCGACTTCTCAAAAAGCTCTCGGCTGTAGCCGCTCTTGGAAGCGGCCACGTAGAGCAGCTCGCGGTCGTAGAACTTGAGGTGAAGGCGCTCGGCCAATTCCTTGGCGATCTGATGACCGCCACTGCCGAGCTGTCGGCCCAGGCAGACGGCAAACGTATTAGGATTCTCCATAAACTTGAATCTTATCTTGAAGTTTGAATTTCTTGATTTGCAGGTAGAGCATCACCGCCGTCACCACCGTGACCAGCAAGTCCGACAGCGGGATAGAAAGCCAAATGCCGTCGCACCCCAACACGTGGGGCAACCAAAGGATGAGCGGCAAGAGAAATACCAGTTGGCGCGAGAGCGAAAGGAAGATGGCCTTCTTCACAATGCCCACGCTCTGGAAGAAACCCGCTGTGACAATCTGAAACCCGATGATGGGATACGTCACAAAGTAGTAGGGCATGTTGTGAGCCGTTCGGCGAATCAGCTCCTCGTCGGCCGTAAAAGCGCGCGCCGTAATGGCCGGGAAGAAACAGCCCACCACAAAAGCCACCAGGCAAACCAGCGTAGCATAAATGCACGTGATGCGCAGCACCTGCTGCATGCGCCCCACATTTCGCGCACCGTAATTAAAGCCCGCAATCGGCTGCATGCCCTGGTTCAAGCCGATCACCACCATAAAGAACAAGAAGCCCAGCCGGTTGATAATGCCATAAGAAGCAATCTCCATGTCACCCCCATAACGCGTCAGGCTCCAGGTAAACACAATCGTGATGAGGCATCCGCACAAGTTGGTCAGGAAGGGCGACATGCCGATAGCCACCGACTGCGAAACAATGCGCCGGTCAAGCCGATAAATACCCCGCTCAAAGTGGAGCAACTCATTCCGATTGCTAAAGAGCTTAAACTGCCAGAAGAGCACCACCGTCTGCGACAGCACCGTAGCCAGCGCAGCCCCGCGGATACCCCAGCCAAAACCGTAAATAAACAGCGGAGCCAAAGCCAGATTGATCAGCACCGTATAAATCGTAGCCATCATCGCTTCGCGCGGATGACTCGACGAGCGCAGCAGCGCATTCAGGCCCATATAAAGATGAGTAATCACATTGCCCGCCAAAATAATGCGCATAAAGTCGCGGGCATACGAAATAGTATCCTCACTCGCCCCAAAGAAATAAAGAATCGGGTTAATGAACAACTGCATCAGGAAGCCGATAGCCAGGCCCATGATAATGTTCATCAACAAAACATTACCCAAAATCAACTTAGCACTGCCGTAATCGCGCTCGCCCAACTTGACCGACAGCAGCGTCGACGCGCCCACGCCAACCATGGCACCGAAAGCCGCCGTCAGCTGCATCACCGGAAACGTCAGCGAAATGCCCGCAATCGCCAACGGGCCCACCCCCTGACCGATAAACACCGCATCAATAATATTATAAAGCGACGAAGCCGTCATGGCAATGACAGCCGGAGTAGCATACTGCAGCAGCAGCGAACCCACCGGCTTAGTTCCCAATTCAGTAAAAGACGTATTCAAAGACATTCCGATTCGTAATTTGAGGGGGCAAAAATACCAATTTTTCCGTCGCCGCCCCCGACAAAATCCACAAAACCCGCCCGACCACCCACCGCAACAGTGAAAATAATCCTAAACGCCAAGAGAAATGTCAAGCCCGATTGACTTTTCTTGTCATAAAAATGAGTAACTTTGCGGCGCTCAAAACAAACGTCAAATCATATAAATAATTAACTATAGTATGAGTGTACAACAAGAAAAGATCAAGAAGTTAGTCGAACTTCGAGCCAAGGCCCGCTTGGGCGGTGGAGAGAAAGCCATCGCCAAACAGCACGAAAAAGGTAAGTTGACCGCACGCGAGCGCATCGATTTACTCTTAGACGAGGGCAGTTTTGAAGAGATGGACATGTTCAAGCTCCATCGTTGCACCAACTTCGGAATGGAGAAAAAACAATATCTGGGCGACGGTGTTGTTACCGGAAGCGGAACCATCAATGGCCGCTTGGTTTATGTTTTCGCCCAAGACTTCACCGTAAACGGCGGTTCCCTGTCTGAAACCATGGCCCAGAAAATCTGCAAAGTGATGGACGAATCCATGAAGATGGGAGTGCCCTGCATCGGTTTGAACGACTCCGGCGGCGCCCGCATCCAAGAAGGAATCACCGCCTTGGGAGGCTTCGCCGAAATCTTCCAGCGTAACATTGAAGCCAGCGGAGTAGTACCCCAGATCTCAGCCATCTGCGGACCGTGCGCCGGAGGCGCCGTTTACTCCCCGGCCATCACCGACTTCGTATTCATGCTCAAAGGCGTAGCCAACATGTTCCTCACCGGTCCGAAAGTAGTAAAGACCGTCACCGGCGAAGACGTATCGGCCGAAGACCTGGGCGGTGCCACCGTACACAGCACCAAGAGCGGTGTAGCCCACTTCGCTGTCAGCAGTGAAGAAGAGCTGGCACAGAAAATCCGTACCCTCCTCTCCTATCTGCCGCAGAACAATCTGGAAGAAACACCCCGCGTAGAGTGCAACGACCCCATCGACCGCATGGAAGACTCACTCAACGAAATTCTGCCCGACAACCCCAACCACGCCTACAACATGTACGACGTCATTCATGCCATCGTAGACAACGGCGAACTCTTTGAAATCCACAAAGACTTTGCCAAGAACATCATCGTAGGCTTCGCCCGCTTCAACGGACAAACCGTCGGCATCGTGGCCAACCAGCCCAAAGCCTTCGCCGGAGTACTCGACTGCAACGCCAGCCGCAAGGGAGCCCGCTTCGTACGCTTCTGCGACTGCTTCAACATCCCCATCGTCACATTGGTTGACGTACCCGGATTCTTACCCGGTACCGGACAGGAATACAACGCCATCATCGACCACGGAGCCAAACTGCTCTTCGCATACGGCGAAGCCACCGTGCCCAAGGTCACCGTCACCCTGCGCAAGAGCTACGGAGGTTCACACATCGTCATGGGTTGCAAACAACTCAAGAGCGACCTCAATTACGCATGGCCCTCAGCCGAAATGGCCGTCATGGGAGCCAGCGGCGCTGTATCCATCCTCTACGCAAAAGAAGCCAAAGACGCTCCCGACCCGAAAGCATTCCTGGCCGAAAAAGAAGACGAATACAACGAACTCTTCACCAATCCCTATCAGGCAGCCAAGTATGGCTACATCGATGACGTGATTGAACCGCGCAATACGCGCTTCCGCATTTGCCGCGCCCTGGCGCAGCTCACCAACAAGCGCGAAGCACGTCCGGCCAAGAAGCACGGCAACATTCCTTTGTAAACAACTTTGCAAAGATGAAATCCAAAAAAACATTGGTTGCAATTCTCTGCTGCGTAGCCGGTATCACCGCCTACGCACAGGGATTGGCCAACCTAAAGATTACCGAAGTCGTTGTTGAAAACACCGACGGCTTGGTCGACGAGTACGGAACCCACACCGCCTGGATCGAAATAGGCAACACCTCGTGGAGCTCCACCAACGTAAGCGGTTGCTTCCTCACCTGCGACCCCGGCGTGCTCGACCCCAACCTCTCGGCACCGCAACGCATAGCCCGCATGTCACAGATTCCCCGCGGCGACGAGCGAACCAACCTGTCCCCCAAAGGGCACCTCGTATTCTTTGCCGACGGCCGCACCAATCTAGGAACCTTGCACACCAACTTCACACTGACCCCCGGACAAGAAATCTTCGTAGCCCTCTACGAAGCCAACGGAACAGTGCTGATTGACTCGGTTCGCGTACCGGCCACCTTGCCCGCCAACAACTCCTGGTCACGTTTTGACCAACAGAAATGGTTGGCTTGCACCCCGGACAAAGTTACGCCCAATTCGGCGAACGACAACACCGTGGCCAAAGCTGACAAAATAGCTGAATTTAAGGAAAAAGACCCCCACGGATTTGCCATGACCATCCTCGGAATGGGCATCGTACTCTCTGGTTTACTCATCCTGAGCATCCTCTTCACCCTGTTCGGAAACATCATGCATCGGGTAAACTGCAAGAAAGACAATGCACAACCCAAACCATCGACCCAGCCGGCCAAGAAAGCTGACGCAGCCACCGAAATAGCAGTGGCCTCGCTCGCTCTCCATCAGGCCTTGGCCGACGACGATGCCGTAAAAGCTGTCATTGCCATGGCGCTCTATGAATACGAACACGACGCTCACGACGAAGAAAGCGGCATCATCACCATCATTCCGCAAGCCTCACCATGGCCCCAGCGCAGTTTGGCGATGAACAACCATTTCAGCAAGTAACCTAAAGCAACAATCACGTATAGAAATGAGTATTCTAAAAATCAAATCCAACGGGTTCGAGCTCGAACTGACCACCGATGACAACGGCGGTTGCCAACTGAGCGGTCTGCCCACCACAACAGAAGCCCACTCACAGCAACCCGACCGCATGCTCGACATTGCCCTCATCGCAATGGCCCTGCACGACGCTCATACCTTCGACAGCGAAATCCACGACCAGGAAAGCGGACGAATTACCATCGTTAACCGCCCCACCGAATGGAGTTCAAAAATCTTCGGATTAAACAAAGGAATCAAATAAACAAACGTAGTAAAACAACCACAAAGATGAAAGAATATAAGTACAAAGTAAATGGAGTAGACTATACAGTAAATATCAACTCCGTAGAAGGCAACATGGCCAACGTAACCGTTAACGGCGTATCCTATGACATCGAAATGGAGAAGCCCGTAGCAGCCCCCAAGGCAACTCCCGCCCCCAAGGCAGCACCCGCTCCCGCAGCAGCCCCCAAGGCAGCACCTGCACCGACTCCTGCTCCCGCACCTAAGGCAGCACCCGCTCCCGCAGCAGCTCCTGCCGGCGGCAAAGCCCTCAAGGCTCCTCTGCCCGGTGTTATCAAGGATATCAAAGTAGCCGTTGGCGATCAGGTAAAAGAAGGACAAGTAGTGCTGATTCTTGAAGCCATGAAGATGGAAAACGAAATCAATGCAGAATGTGACGGTACCATCACAGCCATCTCCGTCAACAAAGACGACTCTGTATTGGAAGGAACAGTGCTCTTAACCATCGGATAAAATGGATACCTGGTCTTTTCTGACTACTAAATTTAGCGATTTCCTTACCTTCACAGGTTTCGCCTGCGCCGAATGGGGGAATATCGTTATGATTTTAGTCGGAGCCTTTTTTATTTACTTAGCCATTAAGAAGGACTTTGAGCCCCTGCTGCTGATTCCCATCGGATTTGGCATCATCCTTGGTAACATTCCCTTCAAGGCCGTTGGTCTTGAAATCGGATTGTACGAAGATAACTCGGTACTCAACTTCTTCTATTCCGGCGTTCGCAACGGCTGGTATCCGCCGCTTATCTTCCTGGGCATTGGTGCGCTCACCGACTTCACGGCCCTTTTGGCCAATCCGAAGCTCCTCTTGGTAGGAGGCGCGGCCCAGTTCGGTATCTTCGGAGCCTACATGATTGCCCTGCTCATGGGATTTGAGCCCAACCAGGCAGCCGGTATCGCCATCATCGGTGGTGCCGACGGTCCTACGGCCATCTTCCTTTCTTCCAAGTTAGCGCCTAATCTGATGGGAGCTATTGCAGTGTGTGCCTACTCATATATGGCGCTCGTGCCGCTCATCCAGCCCCCGTTGATGCGACTGCTGACCACCAAGAAGGAACGCACCATCCACATGAAGCCGCAGCGCCAGGTTTCACAAACCGAACGCATCATCTTCCCCATCGTGGGATTATTGCTGACCGCGTTCCTCGTTCCGTCGGGACTTCCGCTGCTGGGTATGCTCTTCTTCGGAAACCTGCTGAAGGAAAGCACCAAGACAACCCGCTTGGCCAAGACAGCCGGCTCAGCCCTCAACGACGCTATCGTGATGCTGCTCGGTCTGACGGTGGGCTGCTCCACCCAAGCCAGCGAGTTCCTTACGTGGAACACCATCATGATTTTCATCCTCGGAGCCCTCTCGTTTGTCATCGCATCCAGTTCGGGAGTACTGTTCGTGAAATTCATGAACCTGTTCCTCTCCAAGGATAAGAAACTGAATCCGCTTATTGGTAACGCCGGTGTATCGGCCGTACCGATGGCAGCACGTATCTCCAACCAAATCGGTTTGGAATACGACCGCAAGAACTTCCTCCTGATGCACGCCATGGGCCCCAACGTGGCCGGCGTGATCGGTTCTGCCTTGGCTGCCGGCGTATTGCTCGGATTCCTCAACTAAGAATCATCCATAGCCGAATAGCTATTTCAAGAGAGAGAGTGATTATTTCGGTCACTCTCTCTTCTTGATTCCACCGACAAGAAACTCCTCCCCTCACCCGATGTTGCCCCCCGACATAGCCAGTTCCACTCCCGACGAGCGCAAAGCCTTTGTCAGCCGCCAATGGGAATGTATGAACCACTGCCCCTCTTGCGGCAAGTGTCACTTCCTGCGCGGACGCGACGCCCTGCAGCTCTATGCCGACTACATTGAAGGACGTCGGAGCTATCTGGAGCTGACGCTTGAAATCCGCAACTCCCTTTAACCACCTCCCACCATCATGCAAATACTCCTTGCCAACGCCAAAATCATGTTCGAGCAAACAGCCCTTGCCCCGCTCTCCACGCCGCGCTTCCAGCAGACGGCCGAGAAGTTAGCAGCCGAAATGGCCCGCCTCGACACCGACGAACTGAGCCGGCAACTCGACTGCAACCGTCAACTGGCCGCCATTAACCTGAAGCGCTACCAAGAATTTCCGATTGCCGCGAAGATGCCGGCTATCCTGGCCTACAACGGACAAGCCTACAAACATCTGCGGGCGCAATCGCTCAGC
>CALZOH010000054.1 GCA_945827465.1 uncultured Prevotellaceae bacterium | reverse complement strand
CTGAAACAGATGATGTTAGGCAGAAAGAGCGCACTATGGGACGCAAAAATATTGTACCCTATGGACTCTATGTCTGCCACGGCTTCATCTCTGCTAACCTCGCCAAGCAGACAGGCTTTTCAGAGGAAGACCTTGCATTGTTCTGGGAAGCACTGCAAAACATGTTCGATTTTGACCGCTCGGCGGCACGTGGACTGATGAGTGCGCAGAGACTTATTGTCTTCAAACACAATTCTGTACTTGGCAATGCACCTGCTAATAAACTGTTTGACCTTGTAAGAATTAAACCCAAGGAGAAAGGGAAAATTCCTCGTTCCTTCAACGACTACACCGTTACAATAGACAAGACAGGCTTGCCTGCAAACGTCACAGTAGAAGAGCTTATATAAATATAATAATGTATAGCGAAGACGATATGCTGATGTTGTCGGGGATACAGCACTATAGGTTCTGTCCCCGACAATGGGCACTCATACATCTTGAGCAGCAGTGGGACGACAATCGACTAACGATTGAAGGACATCTGCTGCACAAGCATGTTGATGACCCGTTTTATCGTCAGAAATGTGGTGACCACATCACCCTTCGCTCTGTCAATATCGCATCTCATGAACTTGGGCTCTATGGCATCAGCGATGCTATTGAACTATTGCCTTCTGAGGATATTACAGATACTATCCAACATCCGAAATACCCGGGGCATTGGCTGCCTGTTCCTGTGGAGTACAAGCACGGAAAGCCTAAGAAGAACGAGGTGGATGAAGTACAATTGGCTGCCCAAGCCATGTGTTTAGAAGAAATGTATTCCATACGTGTGGCATTCGGTGTCTTCTTCTATGGGGAGATACGTCACAGAATTGAGGTGGAAATCACTCCAAGATTGCGCGACATCGTAAGAGAATGTGCCAGTGAAATGCACTGCATCTATCAAAGTAGGCAGATCCCGACAGCATCCAGGGGAAAGCATTGCGACCAATGCTCGCTGAAAAACATCTGCCTACCTGAGGTAAATGACTGTGGTGATGTAGCGACTTATCTTAATAACAACTTGTTGGTATGAGAAAACTATTAAACACCCTTTACATTACGACCCCAGAAGCCTATCTCAGTAAAGACGGGCTGAATGTGGTTGTATCTGTCAAGCAACAGGAGGTGTTCCGCATTCCTTCAATCAATATTGAGGGGATTGTCACCTTCGGCTATATGGGAGCAAGTCCCGGACTAATGAAACTGTGCAGTGACAGTGGCATTTCGCTCACATTCTTGTCTCCCAATGGCAGGTTTGTAAGTCGTGTTCAGGGGGCTACTCATGGCAACGTGCTGCTTCGCAAAGCCCAATACGCTTTGTCCGACGATGAAGAATGGTCTTTGCATGTGGCCAAACTCATGATTGCAGCCAAGATACAGAACTATCGCAATATACTTAGGAGGTACATACGTGATTATGGTGCGAGTACCGAAGTGGATGATGCCGTCAAGATGCTTGATACCAACAAACGCCATGCTCTCAATGCAAAAGACAAGACTGAATTGATGGGATTCGAGGGGATGGCATCAAATGCCTATTTTGAAGTATTGCCCATACTTATACTCAATCAGAAGGAGTCTTTCCCCTTTAACGGAAGAAATCGCCGTCCGCCAAAAGATGCCGTTAACGCCATGCTCTCCTTGGCATACACATTAATTGCAAACGACATTACTGCTGCACTTGAAACCGTAGGGCTTGACCCCTACGTGGGGTTCCTCCATGCTTTACGTCCGGGTCGCACATCACTTGCTCTCGATATGATGGAAGAGTTTAGGGCATATCTCGGAGACCGTTTCGTATTGTCGCTCATCAATAAGCGACAGATTACTCCAAAAGATTTTCTTTATCAAGGAGACAACGGAGTTGTATTAACAGAAAACGGAAGGAAGACATTCATCACGGCTTGGCAGAACCGTAAGCGGGAGACTATTATACATCCATACATCAATGAAAAAGTTGAAATTGGTCTTTTGCCATACGTCCAAGCCATGATGTTGGCAAGGTGTATAAGAAAAGACATTGATGACTATCCTGTATTTCTAATTAAATAACGCCCTATGTATATACTTGTGACATACGATGTGGATACAACCGACAAGTCAGGTCAAAGACGTTTGCGCAGAGTCGCCAAAGCTTGCCTTGACTATGGTCAAAGAGTGCAAAATTCAGTCTTTGAATGCGAACTGACAGAAGCACAATTTTGCATCCTTAAAGAACACATTAGAGACATCATAGATACAGACGCAGATAGTGTACGCTTTTATCACCTCAACAGGAATGAAAACCGCCGTGTAGAAGTACTTGGGATGCAAACTGCGTATAATGTTGATCAAGCAATTATCATATAGGTGCGAATATGAAGTACTACAAGATTCTTGCGTCTTTCGCATCATTTGACTATCAGCATCTTTAAAAGATTGAATGTAAACTATCAGAAAATATTTATGTTAAAAGATCTATTTCGCAAAATTGATTCTATATCATTTTTATAATCTGGTATTTAAAAATAAAGAGTCACTCCCCATGTGGGAGTGTGGATTGAAACAGTTATTCAAACCAATATCTGTTACCGTTACCAGTCACTCCCCATGTGGGAGTGTGGATTGAAACGCAAAAAATGGGATACAAAACGCCAAAATCGCCTGTCACTCCCCATGTGGGAGTGTGGATTGAAACACAGAAAATCGGATACAAAACGCCAAAATCGCCTGGTCACTCCCCATGTGGGAGTGTGGATTGAAACAAGGGATTTATAGGATTTGCGAAGACGTTTGAGAAGTCACTCCCCATGTGGGAGTGTGGATTGAAACCACCAAGGCGTGTTCCACCACGTCGACCCGTCGGGGTCACTCCCCATGTGGGAGTGTGGATTGAAACTCTGGCTTCCAGCTCGGAACTAACACGCAAGCAGCGTCACTCCCCATGTGGGAGTGTGGATTGAAACCATTAACAATAGGGGCACTTGAACCTGTAATGTGTCACTCCCCATGTGGGAGTGTGGATTGAAACCTATCGTCTACACCTGTCATGAATTTGGCAGATAGTCACTCCCCATGTGGGAGTGTGGATTGAAACAAACAGGACTTGGTAAGCAACAATCTGATGCCAAGTCACTCCCCATGTGGGAGTGTGGATTGAAACTCAATTAGATCTCCGACATTATAAGCTTATATCTCGTCACTCCCCATGTGGGAGTGTGGATTGAAACGTCTTAAAAAAGCTCAAATTAACCAAATCAAGAGTGTCACTCCCCATGTGGGAGTGTGGATTGAAACAAGCCCGAGTTCATTTTTTCTTTGTGCCAAATCGAGTCACTCCCCATGTGGGAGTGTGGATTGAAACACGTGTAGCCGGCGATTTTCGTACGACACTTAATTGTCACTCCCCATGTGGGAGTGTGGATTGAAACTTTACCGAACATGGATGGGTGATTGGTTTACTTTGTCACTCCCCATGTGGGAGTGTGGATTGAAACACCATCTATGCAGATGCAACGTCTTCGAGATGCGTCACTCCCCATGTGGGAGTGTGGATTGAAACATCAACCGTGCAGAAGATCGCAAGCGTCTGGATGTCACTCCCCATGTGGGAGTGTGGATTGAAACTAAAGAAACTTATCGCAAAGATTGCATATAAATATGTCACTCCCCATGTGGGAGTGTGGATTGAAACCTTATTCAGGGAACCCGAAAGGGAGTCTCAGAATAGTCACTCCCCATGTGGGAGTGTGGATTGAAACAAAACATTACCAGCACCAACAGAAGGAAGCTGAGTCACTCCCCATGTGGGAGTGTGGATTGAAACAAAAATACAGGTGCGGATATAGCCATTTTCCAGGTCGTCACTCCCCATGTGGGAGTGTGGATTGAAACTTCTGCTGTCGCTCCATCAAGTAAAAAATCTAAAGTCACTCCCCATGTGGGAGTGTGGATTGAAACTATCATCGACCCTGGCAACAATTTGAACACCAACGAGTCACTCCCCATGTGGGAGTGTGGATTGAAACCTCAACAGTTACATGCCAAAGGGGCGGTAATTATGTCACTCCCCATGTGGGAGTGTGGATTGAAACATGAATGCGTCTAAAATCGAACAAGGGCGCATTAGTCACTCCCCATATGGGAGTGTGGATTGAAACCGATGTCATTCGAGTTATTAGGAGCAAAGATATGACGTCACTCCCCATGTGGGAGTGTGGATTGAAACGCTTTGACGCGCTGTAAAAACACACTCTTATTCCTTACTTCATCACCACGGCTCTTTCATTTAATATTATTGCCGACTATCAAAGATGTTGTTATTTCCTGACATCATCACTCAATGAGTACTATCAATAATGCATTATCCCAGACAGACCAATGACCGATTAGGGATTAACGAATCACAAACTTCGGACCTTTATGGAAGCTTGGAGCAAAATTTTGGTAAAAACGATGAAATCATTAACTTTGCAACAGTGAAGAGGTTAAAGAGAGCTCACATAAGGCATTGACACAGTTCTCACAACACCTTCCCTTCGGCAATAAGCGATCGGTAAATCAATCATAGGAATTGAATCATCTCTTTTTTCAATCATCTACATTAAGGTTGTGCCCGACACGAATAAAGGGTCATATAACAATGAAGCGTATTCCATCATTATTTACGTTGTTGGCTTTGTTTACGTCTCTCTCAGTCAATGCCGAAATACTCAACGGGTCTTGTGGAAAAGATGGAAACCATCTCATATGGACTTTTAACACCGAAAACGGCTTGCTGAACATCGAAGGTAGCGGAGAGATGGCTAATTACGACGATGATACGGATGCACCGTGGTATTCTGAGCATGCATCCATTCTCAAAATTAGTCTGCCGGATGGTATTACAAGAATTGGAAGCAACGCATTCATTCAATGCTCGGGCTTAACATCCATCACGATTCCGACTTCTGTCACTGACATCGGTGAGAGTGCTTTTTGGTTTTGCGAAGGATTAACTGAAGTAACCATCCCAAGTTCCGTTACAAATATTGAGAAGCTTGCATTTGCTAAGTGTAAAGAATTGCAATCAGTCACTTTGCCTACTTCTATCACCGAAATAGGAGAAAGCGTATTTGAGGATTGTACCAGCCTGACCTCCATCAGCATTCCTGAATCAGTAACCCATATCGGCGAGGGTGCATTCCGTGGGTGCAACAGTTTAACCTCTATCGCCCTGCCCAACTCCATCACTTACCTCGGAAGAAGTGCCTTCAGTTCCTGCGAGAACTTGTCCTCCATCCATCTGCCCCACTCCATCACCAGCATTGAACCTTTTACGTTCGATGACTGCAAAAGTTTAACCTCCATCACGCTTCCTGCATCCATTACAACCATCGGCTCCTGCGCTTTCAGCGGTTGCACCGGTCTGACCTCCTTCTCCATCCCTGATTCTATAACTTCCATCGGAGTGAAAGCCTTTAGCTTTTGCAGTGGTTTGACCTCGATTCATATTCCTGAATCTGTAACAAGCATTGGTGAGTCGGCATTTAGCGGTTGTTCCGGCCTGCGTTCAGTCACCATTCCTACGTCAGTAACCGATATTGAAGGCTACGCATTCTATTTGTGTTCAAAACTTACATCTGCAACCATCCCTTCATCTGTAAAAAAGATAGGCAACAGTGCTTTTTACTTCTGCTCAGACGTCACTTCTGTGACCATTCCCCATTCTGTCACATCGATCAGTTCCACTTCATTCATAGGTTGCAGTAAAGTCAAGAGTTTATTCTATAATTCTTTCCTACAACCCGATTTCCAATGCGAGGAACTTTATATTGGCGATAGCATTTCCGTCATTAGCACCGGATTCAACAATGCGCTTTTACGCAAAGTCGTTTTAGGGAAAAACATAGAGCTCATCGAGGCCAAAGCCTTTTCAAACGCACACATTGAAGCGTTCACTCTCACCGGCGAAGAGCCTCCCGCCACCGAGTCAGGCATCTTTGGCACACAAAATCTGGCCAATGCCACGCTCTACGTACCCGAAGGCAAGGTAGATGTCTATCAGACTCTCGCGCCATGGAATCAGTTCGGAAAAATTGTGGCTGCCGACAGTCATGTATCCACCGATCCGACGTTCTGCGAAGTTCCCACCATCACTTACACCGGCTCCTCCATCAAATTTTCCTGTGCCACCGAGGGAGCCATGATACATTACACGATTACACCCGCCGATTTTCGCCAGGGAGTCACCGCTTCCGACAGCATACCCCTCTCAGGGCTCTACCAAGTCACGGCCTACGCGATGGCAGAAGGTAAAAAGCAGTCTGAAACCGCTTCTCTTCAAATCAAATGTGCTGCAAACGTTGTGGAAGTTCACGATACCCTTTACATTTACGATGACTCCAAAACAAACATCCAACTTCCCACCGGCGCCACCATTACGCTCCTGGTCAAAGACGGAGATATCTTCATTGAAAACGCTCCGCTTAATTCACTCATCAGCATTTACACCGTTAAGGCGAAATGTATGAGGCTTCCAGGGTAAAAGACAGCGTCACGAAGTTCTCACTTCCCAAAAACAATATCTATTTTATCAAGTTAGAAAGAAAAGCATTTAAAGTTAAGATCTAAATCATGAAAATATTCTCTTCCCTCACGTTCCGCACCTTGTTCTTTTTCATGACTGTCATCTCCTTAGGAGCTTGCAGCGATGAAGAAGACGATTATGTCCCTAACAGTTCGCCCATCATCCCTGATGAGCGCGTATGCCTACGTCCCGACTTTCTGCAACCGGGTGATACGGTTGCTCTTGTCAGTCCCTCCTACACATCAGACGCCGAAAGTCTTGAAAAAGGTATGGAAGCCATCAGAGCAATGGGTTTTGAGCCGGTATTGGCGCCTAATGCCAACAAGGCATACCTTGTGAAGTACGCAGGTACGCCTTCCGAGCGAGCCGCAGACCTACAATGGGCCTACACTCACCCCGGCATCAAGGCCATCATGGCAACACGCGGCGGATATGGAGCTATCCAACTGCTGCCACTGCTCACTCCTGCCCTATTGTACGATCATCCCAAGTGGCTCATCGGTTACAGCGACATCACTACCCTGCTTTCCTACTCCGTTTCAGCCAACGTAATGGCCATTCATGGCACTATGCTCAGTGCTCTCAAGAATACCGGAGGAAAAAGTGAGGATGACCTTCTGTTGCGCGACCTTCTGCTGGGCCGATTGCCCCATTACGAATGGACGTCAAACGCAATTACCAACCGCACGGGTACTGCCACGGGTATTTTAGTGGGTGGTAATATGTGCACCTTCACTCCCCTCATCGGTTCAGCCTACGATTTTACGTCACAGGGCAATCTCATTCTCTTCGTAGAAGAAATCGGTGAGAACGCACGCAATATCGACCGCATGATGTATAGTTTAAAACTTCATGGAGTGCTCTCACACGTCAAAGGCATCCTGGTCGGTGATTTTGCCAACTGTGGCAACGAGTTCCAAATAGGCAGCATCGAGGAGATGCTCGACAAATACACGCTTTCTGACCTTCAAATTCCTATTGCATACGGCTTTCGTGCCGGTCATGCAGGCATTAATTGGCCGCTCATCGAAGGTGCCACTGCCACTTTAACCGTTGGTTCCAACCAAGCAACACTGACGTTCGACCTGAAATAGACTCACCTTTTGAAATAGTTACCTCCTTTAACTCCAATCATACAATATCATGCAGATTATCAATCTCAGTTCCACTGATTCAGTCATCCATCACTTTCTCGCAGAACTTCGCAGCGTCGATTATCAGACCAATCCTCTTCTGTTTCGCAATAACATCCGCCGAATAGGCCAATTGATGGCTTACGAAATCAGTAAAACCTTCCAATATGTTCCAAGTGAAATCGAAACACCCTTGGCCAAAACCCAAGTAAACCTATTTACCAACCAATTGGTCCTTTCCACCATCTTCCGAGCCGGACTTCCGCTCCACCAAGGCTTTCTCGACGTCTTCGATCATGCCGAATGCGCCTTTATCAGTGCCTACCGCACCTACACTGATGCCGTACAAACGGAAGTAGGTATTAACGTGGAATACATGGCAACACCTCGACTGGAAGGGAAGACACTGATTATTGCCGATCCCATGCTTGCCACCGGAGGAAGTATGGAATTGGCCTATCGTGCCTTCATTGAGAAGGCAGGAAATCCCGAACACATCCATGTGGCCAGTGTGATTGCCACCCCAATAGGCATTGAAACCATCAAGCGCAGTCTTCCCGAAGACCGAACCACCATCTGGTGCGCCGCCATTGACTCCCATCTCAACGAGCACAAGTACATCGTGCCCGGTCTTGGAGATGCCGGCGACCTGTGCTACGGCGAAAAACTGTAGATGAGGACCATCTGACCTCGTCAACCAACCTCCCACTGCTTCCGCAGCCTTCGCTCAGCTCTGTTTTTTATAGGTCAACATGGCTATCAGGCTCATGACTGCCGCAATAACGGCTAACACGACAAATTCAGGCCACAAATCCTGCATCGCAGAGCCTTTCAGATAGACGGCACGCATGATTTCGATAAAATAACGCGGTGGCACCAGATAAGTGATGTATTGTGCCCATTGTGGCATGGAGTCAATGGGCGTCATCAATCCACTCATAAGTTGGAAAATGACGATAAAGAAAAACATGACATACATACTCTGCTGCATGGTAGACGAACAATTGGCCACGGCGACTCCGAATCCCGACATGACGAAACTGAAAAGCAACGTGGCAGCATAGATTGTCAGTAAAGAACCTGTCGGAACAAGCCCATAAGCCAACCATGCTATCGTCATGGCGAATGTCAACACCATCAGACCGATTATCCAATAAGGAATCAGCTTTGACAACGTAAACGTTACACGACTCACCGGCGAAACATTGATCTGCTCGATGGTTCCCGACTCTTTTTCTCCCACTAAATTGAGTGCCGGCAAAAATCCGCAGATCATAATCACGAGAATAACCATCAAAGCCGGAATCATGTAGATCCTGTAATCGAGCGTGGGATTATACCTGTTCTGAACGTAGATGTTTTCCCGGGGCAGAACGATGCCTCGCTCCCTTTTCAGTTTGATCAATGTCTGCGTCACAGCCTGTGAAAGATATTGCGCACCGAGTTGTCCTTTTGTAGCATTCACTCCGTTGGCGTGAACAGAGATGGATGGAGCATGACCGCTCACCAGTTTTTTTTCGTAATCGGTCGGTAGAAGCAAAATAACGTCTGCCGCTCCTTTTTCAACGGCATCTAATGCCTCATGATAGGTCTCGGCATAGAGCGACAGCCTCAGATAGGGAGATGCCTGCATGTCCGACACGATGCGGCGAGAGATTTCAGACTTGTCAGCATCCACCACCGCCACATTTACGTTCTTTACGTCCATGGTGGTAACCAAAGGAATGACGAGCATCGCCATCATCGGGAACATCACCACCAATTTGGGCATAAACTTGTTACGCCTAAACTGAATGAACTCTTTCCGCAATAATACCAACAACGTTTTCATGACTTATTCGAGTTGATCGTTGAACTTACGAATGGCTATGATTACAATCAGGAGCGTCATACCGCCCATGACCATGATATTTTCCCACACACCACTGACTGGCAATTGTTCTATCATCAATTTGCGCATAGTATCGATATACCATCGGGCCGGCACCAGGTACGATACCCATTGCAACACTTCCGGCATGTTCTCGATAGGGAAAAGCATGCCCGACAACATGATGACCGGCAACATGAAAAGCATCGCCGACACCAAAAGAGCCGTTACCTGACGTTCGGTCATGGTTGAAATCAGAATACCGAGAGCTAACGACAGCAGAATATAGAGTAATGACACCCAAACAACGTTTAACACCGTGGCCGAAAGCGGCAATCCAAGCAGACCATAGGCTATCAGCAAGATGGCAGCCAGTACGACACACGACAACACGAAATAGGGCACCAGTTTTGTGATGATGACGTGCATGGGACGAACCGGCGAGACAAGCAGCACCTCCATTGTTCCGGTTTCTTTCTCTCGCACAATCGACACAGAGGTCATCATGGCGCATATCAGGATGAAAAGCATCCCCATTATGCCCGGAACAAAGTTGTAGGAACTCTTCATTTGAGGATTGTAGAGCATTCTCATCGTGACAAACTCTGTCATCCCCCCTCCTTCAGACGCAATGATGCCGCGCAAACAGGCTGCCGCCGACTGCGCAACCGTCGTGTTGGAAGCATCCATGATCAGTTCGATCTTGGGCACAGGCCTATCATGATTAAATACCATCACCGCATCGGCCCGGCTTTGTCTGAGCGTGGCGTCAATGTCTTTAGGAGCAATACATCCTTTGAATGTCATGTATTGATTTTCACTGATGCGCGACAAGACACCCCTTATGTAATCGTTCTGTACAGGTGCAACGGCTACCACATTGACATTATTCACCTCAGTAGATATGGCAAAACCGAACAGAAACATCAATATGACAGGAATCAGCAGTACGATGACCATCGTACGCGAGTCGCGCAAGATGTGAAGCATTTCTTTTCTTATAAAGATGATATATGATCTCATATCAGTAGCTAAAAAATTATTCTGAACGTGTCGCACCTCGTGCAATTCTGCGAAACACCTCGTCCATAGTGTCCACTCCATACTGCAATTTGAGTTCTTTGGGTGTATTGAGAGCCTTGATCTGCCCGTCAACCATCACCGACAGACGGTTGCAGTATTCTGCTTCGTCCATATAATGTGTGGTGACAAACACGGTCATGCCTTCGTTCACGGAAGAATAGATTAACTCCCAAAACTGACGCCTTGTGATGGGGTCAACACCGCCTGTCGGCTCGTCCAGAAAGAGTATTTCGGGGCGATGAATGGTTGCCACAGAGAACGAGAGCTTCTGCTTCCACCCGAGAGGCAGACTACCGACTATTGCGTGGCGTTCCTGCCCGAAGTGCAGTTGGCTGAGCAGTTCGTCGATACGTAATTTTGCATCGGAAGTCTTCATTCCATAGATTCCGGCAAACAGTCGCATGTTTTCAACAACGGTTAAATCGTCATACAGAGAAAACCGTTGGCTCATATATCCGATGTGCTTCTTGATTTGCTCGCTCTGCTTCATGATATCAAAGCCTGCCACCCATCCTTTACCTTCCGTCGGAAAGCTCAAACCGCATAACATGCGCATGGCAGTGGTCTTGCCGGCACCATTAGCCCCTAAAAAGCCGAAGATTTCGCCTCCGGCCACGTCAAACGTGATGTGATCGACGGCCGTGAAGGCTCCAAATCGTTTGGTCAATCCCTTCACCGAGATGGCAAGACGGTCATTCCTATCCATGGCGCATTAATTTGATGAACAAATCCTCAATGTTTCCACGAGCAGGCAATATCTTCACATCGTGAAGGCCGCTTCGCTCCAAATCTTCAACTACGGCCTCGGGTTCAGTCCCCTGTTTCAGCACCACATGATGTGCCTCGCCAAAGGTATAGCAATCTTCCACCTGCGACATCCCTCTCAAGGCCTGCATCAAGGGCCACATCTCGCGTGCCGAGGCAGCATAGAGACGCGTTCCGTAGCTTTCAGCAAGTTTCAACGGCTGATCCACGGCCAACAGATGCCCCTTATCCATGAGGGCCACCCGATCGCACAACTGTGCTTCGTCCATATAGGGCGTCGATACAAAAATCGTGATGCCTTGGGCCTTCAGTCCGGCCAACATCTGCCAGAACTCACTCCTTGAGACGGCATCCACTCCTGTGGTTGGCTCGTCCAGAAACAACACAGCCGGTTGATGAATCAGCGCACAGCATAAAGCCAACTTTTGCTTCATTCCTCCGGAGAGTTTTCCGGCTCGACGTTGGGCGAAAGGCTCAATTTGCCGGTAAATAGGCGCTATGAGTCCGTAGTTAGTGTGTACATCCACACCAAACAAGGCTGCGAAGAACTTCAGATTCTCTTCTACCGACAAATCAGGATATAACGAGAAGCGACCGGGCATATATCCCACGACACGACGAATGTCGCGGTAGTTGCGACGCACATCCAAGCCTGTCACCGAGGCTGTTCCCCGATCCGCATTCAGCAATGTGGTGAGAATACGGAATAAAGTTGTCTTGCCGGCCCCATCCGGCCCGATCAGACCGAATAATTCGGCTTCGTGAACCGACAATGTCACCTGGTCAAGGGCCTGAACGGCTCCATACGACTTAGAAACTCCGTTGATTTCTATTGCATTCATAGTTTGACACCTCCATACATGCCCAACTTCAACCTGCCATCGTTCTTGACAGTGATTTTTACGGCGTAAACCAAGTCTGCGCGCGAGTCGTTAGTCTGTATTGACTTGGGAGTAAATTCACTTTCTTCGGCGATCCAACTGATTTCACCCGGATATTCATACTGCCGATCTCCTCCGAAGTCGGCCACCACGGTGACTTGCTGCCCCAGGCGCAGCGATGAGAGCTGTGTTGAGGTGAAATAAGCTCTCAGATAAACTTCGTTCATGTTGGCCATCCGAAATAATTGCCTGCCGGTGGTGGCATACTCTTTCGCTTCGGCATATTTTGTCAGTACCGTACCGGCGATAGGTGCCATGATACGGCATTTATTGATCTGATCGTTGATTTGTTCTATCTGATAATTGATTGACATGGCATTTTCGTTGATGGAAGTAGTGTTTTTGTTCAAGGTAGAAAGCATTGCTTCCAGTTGTCCAGTCAATATTTTGAGCAGGGCATCGGCATCATCGGCCTGTTTTCGGGTGGCTGCACCGTCTTTGAGCAGGTTCTTGACACGTTCGCACTCTGTGCGCTGCTGCGCAATCTGTTGCCTCAGACTTTCGATTTGTCGTGCGATGTCAGGACGAGAACTTTCCAACGACGCTATTTGGCTTTGTAGCTGCTTACGCCGCAGTACGAGGGCCACGGTATCGATGGTTCCCACTAAATCATGCTTGGCCAGCGTGTCGCCTTCTTCTATGTCGAGCGACAGGATCTTTCCGGAAGCCTCGGCAGAGACTGTTACGGTGGTTGCTTCAAATATGCCGGTTGCGTCATAGGTTGTGCCGGAGTTACAGGCCACTAACATCGCGGCCGCAAGGGTTGCTATCAGGAAGTTTTTCATCTTTTTCATCTGTTGAGAGTATATTTCAGTTGGTAAATGGTTTTAACGAGTTCTATTTGGTGATATGCCGCATGAATGGAAGCGGTCAGCTCATCGGTGATTTTGCCCAAGAGGTCGGTAGTATCGATTACACCGTTGGCCAGACGCGATTCTGCTGCTTTCCGAACGGATGTGCGAAGCTCCACAATCCTTGCGTCTTCGGCCAATACGGCTTGCTGGCGGCTGATTTCCGACTGTTGCTGGATAGAGGTCAGCCTATTGTTGAACAGGAAGACATCTTTTGAAACCTCAATGCCGTTACCGGCCAGCGACAACTTGTTCTGCTTGTTCTTTTTGGTATAAAACGCATCGATTGAATAGGTAATCTTGATGCCTGCCATTGCATTGATAGTCCAGTCACGCGATGTCATGCTCTTAAAATAGTCATAACCGGGATAGCCATAGTATGCTTGGGCGAAAAGTCCGATTTTCGGCAGGGTGCTCACGTTGATTTGTCGGCGCAGACTTTCTATTTTAGCCAGTTCAGCCTCAAAGTGCGACAGTTCAGGACGGTCGGGCTGCAAATTAGAGGGCATTTCTGCCGGAGGACATACAAGCGTCTTGTCTTCCAGCGACATACCGGTGAAAACCTCCAGCATCTGCCGATAACTCCGGGCATTATTCTGCAATCGGAGGATGTTCTGCGACACCGTCAGATATTCTGCTTCCACTACATCGGCATCGCTCTGCGTGGCCGTACCATGGGCAAGCATGGAGCGAAGCTTATCGAGATTCTTTTGGAGCAATTTTGCCGTCAATCGGGTTTGTTCCACCTGCGCTTCAGTCAGCAATACGGCGAAATAGAGGTCTTGCACCCGTTCTCTGACGGCATATAGGTTCACATCAGTGGCTGCCTTCTTCACCTGAGCATCCGATTGCGCCACATCACGGTCTGCTTTGGTCTTTCCACCGTCCCATACCGTTTGGTTCACATCTACACCTACTTTATATTGGTCTTCACGCATGCCTTTCAGGTCTATTCCCGAAGCGGATAACATGGAGCGCATATCGTCAGGGAAATTAGGAACTTTATTTTGGACGGTGCTTTGGGCATATACCCCGATCTGTGGCAGCCACGACTTACTGATGTCAGACAGATCGATAGCTGCCGTTCGCTCGATCAGTTCGTATTTTTTGATCAGAGGATAATTGTCATGTGCCTTTTTGATGCACTCGTCCAAAGTCACATGCTGGGCAGCCAACGTCAGGCCCATAGCAGCGAACATCAGGGTCAGCAATATCGTCTTCATGCTTCTGTCCGTTTTAAGCGTTTCATGATCACGGCCACGTTCTCGGCCTTTCTCTTCTCAAGGAAACCTTTTTCGTCGGCGGTAAGTTCGCCCAACAGCGGCTTGATAATCGGGAAACAGATAAAAGAGAAAATGTTGAGTGAAATAATGTCCAGGAACAGCATGCGAGCATCCACCCACGCCATATCGCCGGCTGCAGCACTCCGGTCAATCTGCCGTTGCAAATCACCAAGGAGTCGATCGACAATGCCGGAGATTTGTGACCGCATCATTTCGTGTCGTTCCGGATGCGTATAGATTTCTTGTATCACAAAACGGGGTAAATCGGGATGGGCAGCTATAAAATCAAAGTGCTGTTCAACACCTAGCTTGATTCGATCGATCAATGGCCGGTCATCAGAAACAAAAACCGTGAGCATAATGTTTCCGACCTGTTGCATTTTCTCTGAAATGATGCGTTCAAAAAGCATTCCTTTCGTACGAAAATAATAATGCAGCATGGCATGCGTCACTCCCGCCCGCTCGGCAATCGTTGTCGTTCGGGCACCTTCCAATCCTTTCTGCAAGAACTCTTCTTCAGCGGCCTGCAAGATACGTTGCTCCGTGTCGGATTTAGCAGAATCTATCTTGTCCATATTCACAAATAATTTGGTTAAACAATTTTGTTAGTACAAAGGTAGATTTTCTGTTCGATACCGTTAAAGCGTTATCATTATTTAACGCTTTCAGAGTACGGATTCTTTAAATCAATCGGTTATACCACCATCATCGCCGAGGAATCACTGACAAAGTGCCAATATATCATCTGCAAGCTCAGTAAAGCCATTCAAACACAACCGGCAGGAATATATTAAAGAAATTAACATACTCAGATACGGGAAGCAGACATCCATTCATCCGAAATTATCGCTGCATAAAACGAAGTAGACATTTCTCAAGCGTTAACATGCTCTCACAGATAAGCAGGAAGAGCTTTGCCAGCATAGCAAAACCACTAAATTGGAAAAATGAGCCACTTTGCCAGCATAGCAAAACCACTAAATTGGAAAAAGGAGGCACTTTGCCAGCATAGCAAAACCACTAAATTGGAAAAAGGAGCCACTTTGCCAGCATAGCAAAACCACTAAATTGGAAAAATGAGCCACTTTGC
>CALZOH010000053.1 GCA_945827465.1 uncultured Prevotellaceae bacterium | reverse complement strand
ACAATTTGGGTATGAAGTTGCTTCAAGCGGATTTGTGCACCATGGCTTTCTGCGATAGTGTTTTTCTATAGATGACTATCCGCAACACCTTTTCACGGGAGTTGCGGATAGTGAGTTAGGACGGTTGCAGGTCGGTTAGGATTGACCTGCGGCCTTATGAGGGAGGTGACAGTTATTGCTTGGCCGGAATGTTTTCGAGCAATGCTACTACAAACTGCCAGTATTTGGCCACACTGGGTATGTTGCAACGTTCAAACGGTGTGTGGGGCGAGCGCAGGGTGGGGCCGAAGCTCACCATGTCCATTTTGGGGTAGATGCTTCCGATGACGCTGCACTCCAAACCGGCGTGTACCACCTTCACCGAGGGTGCCTGACCAAAGAGATCGGTGTAAACGCGCTCGGTGGTCTTGACAATGGGTGATGAGAAGTTGGGGCTCCAACTGCCATAGCGGCCTGAGCGCTCGCACTTCATGCCTGCCATGCTGAAGATGGCCTCGATGGAGTTTTCCAAAGCCTCGAGTTGGCTGTCGCAAGAGCTGCGCACCAGGATGTTAGCCTTGGCAACACCGTTACCGATTTTCACGATGCCCAGATTACACGAAGTTTCGGTGATGGTGGGAGCTGACGGAATCATGCGAGCCACTCCTGAGGGGCAACCCATGATGGCGTTGACCAGATTATCGCGAATTTCTTCGGGAACAATCTTTTCCACCTTCTCGGTAGTGGAAATGGTGAGCGAAAGGTCGTCTTCCACGCCTTCCTGTTCCTTGCGGAAGACGAGCAACCAGTCTGCGGCCAGGGTGGCAAGGGTTTCTTGCTGGTCCTTGGCGATATTGAGCACGGCGCGAGCATGATTGGGGATGGCATTCCACATATCTCCGCCTTCCCAAAGTGCCAGTTCGGCGTTGGTTTTCTTAATGGCGTCGAGCACAAAGCGAGCTATCAGTTTATTGGCATTTGCTCGGCCCAAATCAATCTCTAATCCGGAGTGACCTCCCTTTAAGCCTTTGATGGCAATCTCTACTGAGATGAAATCGGGCTGACTCTCCACTTCCTGATATTCCATGCTGGGCTCAATACCTTCTCCGCCGGCGCTGCCGACGATGATGTCACCCTCGGTTTCGTTGTCAAGGTTAAGCAGAATCTCACCCTTCAGGGTATCGGGGCTGAGGTGGTTGACACCGTACATGGTGGTTTCTTCGTCAACGGTGTAGAGGGCTTCAATCGGACCATGCTTCAGGTCAGAAGCCTCGAGTACGGCCATGGCCGTAGCGGCTCCTATGCCGTCGTCGCTGCCCAGTGTGGTGCCTTTAGCCTTCACCCAGTCGCCATCGATGTATGTTTCGATGGGGTCATTGATAAAGTCATGGGTGGAATCGACTGCCTTTTGCGGCACCATGTCCATGTGGCTCTCCATCGTAATGGGCGTGAGGTGTTCCAGACCCGGTGTAGCCGGTTTGCGCATGATAATGTTGCCGGCATCGTCTTTAAACGCCTCGATGTGGCGCTCGGCAGCCCAGTCCAATAGGAATTGCTGCACTTTTTCTAAATGTCCCGACGGACGGGGAATGCGGGTGAGGGCATAGAAATTCTTCCAAATGCCTCTGGGTTCTAAATCTTGAATGCTTGACATTGTATGTTCAATTTTAATTAAATAGATATATGCTTGGAGGAAATGGGCGTGGAGTGGCCGGTGCGCTTGCCTTGAAAGCAGAGCATGACGAGCGCGTAGATGCCCAGCACGATGAGCAGCAAGGTTTGTACCGAATGGACAATCAAGGCGTAGATGACGGCCTCTGAAGCTGTCAACCCATAGATGACCAGGATGGTTTTGACGGCAAAATGCCAGGGACCGGCTCCGTTAGGCGTCGGTACGATGACAGCAACCGTTCCCACGCAAAAAGAAATGAGTCCGGCCATGATACCGAGGTTTTCGGTAAAGCTGAAACAGTAAAATGTGAGGTAATAATGCAGAAAATAGGCGACCCAAATGCCTATTGAATAGGAAAAATAGAGCCATTTGTTGCGAATTTGTCGGAGTGAAAAGATGCCTTCCAACAAATCGTGGACAATGCTTTTCACCTTGCGCATGAAAACCATGTGGCGAATGAGCAAATAGGTGAAAATGCCCAGGCACACCAGGCACAACACGGTGACGAAGATGCCCGTAGAGGTGAATTGCGAGAAAATATGCGTGAAGTTAACGCCCGTAATGTCGAAAAAGTCAATGAATACGTGGATTTGAAGCAAAAAAACGGAGGTAACAAGCAACAACATCAGGATGGTATCGACCAGTCGCTCGGTGAGAACGGTACCTATGGCCTTCGTGAAGGAAGTCCCGTCGTGGTTGGTCAATACACCGCAGCGCAAGATCTCGCCGATACGCGGAATGACCAGGCTGGCAGCGTAAGACAAGAAGATGGAATGAATGCAGGTGCTGATGCGGGCCTCCTCCTTCATGGGAGTTAAGGTCTGATGCCAGCGTAAGCCGCGGAACACTTGTGCCAGGATGCCTGGAATAAAGGAAAGAATCATCCATTCCCATTTCATTTCATGAAGCATGATTTGGCTAATCTCCTGAAAGTTAAATCCGCGATACATCCAATAAAGGATGCCGCCGCCTAAAATGAACGGGAAAAGTATTTTAATGGTCTTGTAAAGATATCCTTTCAATGTATGCTACTTCCGATCTTTTCTACTATTCTAAATAAGATAGGCGGCAGCTCGGCATGAAAAATGCAAATCCTTCGGCTTTTCATTTTGTCCTGCACTCGCTTTGCACTATCTTTGCACGAACAAAGGTAGTAAAAAGGGACGAATGAAGCAGGTACAACCGAAAAAAAAACTTGGCCAACACTTTTTGACTGATATGTCGATAGCGCAGCGTATAGCCGATACCGTCGACGTAGAACCATCGTTGCCCGTATTAGAGATCGGTCCGGGCATGGGAGCGCTTACACAGTTCCTGATACCCAAACAACGCGAGTTGAAAGTAGTAGAAATCGACCGCGAAAGCATTCCTTATCTTCACAACGCATTCCCGTCCTTGGGGCAACAGATTGTGGAGGGTGATTTCTTGCAAATGGATCTGAAGGAACTGTTTGGCGGACGGCCGTTTGTACTCACCGGCAACTATCCTTATAATATCAGCAGTCAGATTTTCTTTAAAATGCTGGACTACCGCGATCTCATCCCGTGTTGTACGGGGATGATACAAAAGGAAGTGGCCGAACGACTGACATCGGGACCGGGCACCAAGGCTTACGGCATTCTGAGCGTATTGCTCCAGGCTTGGTACGACACGGAATACCTGTTTACCGTATCAGAAACCGTCTTCAACCCGCCACCCAAGGTAAAAAGTGCCGTCATTAGGTTTCGCCGAAATCAGGTAACCGATTTGGGTTGCCCTGAAAAACTATTCAAGCAAGTGGTGAAGTCCACCTTCAATCAGCGCAGAAAAATGCTGAGGGTCAGTTTGCGCCCCTTGCTCTCGCAAATAGATGCCCAAAACGGCTTGTCGGACGAAAAAAAACGTCACAATTCCTTCCTTTCGCGCGTGGAACTGACCAAAAGACCCGAACAATTGTCGGTGGCTGATTTTGTACAGCTGACCAATGAAATAGAAAGGGAATGCAGGTAGACGCTTGCAACCATTGTTCGGAGAAAAAGATTTTAGCGAGTTAAACTTTTGCGGATATGCCGTGTCTTAATAACATGGCGCGAGAAAAAGCGTTGCCATCTTCAACAAAAAGAATTATTACAACAGACATACATATCATGAGAAAGTTTATCACGTTGACGTTTCTTCTGCTGCTTTGCCCCACGTTATTATTGGCAGAAGATTATCTCATAACGGGAACAGTGATTAATCAGGAAACACAAGAAGGTGTACCCTTAGTGACAGTCAGACTGATGAAGTCAGACAGTACATTCGTAACCGGAACCACCTGTTCTGAAACCGGTGTCTTCAAGCTCGACGCCAAGAAGGCCGGAAAGTACATCCTGAAATTTTCATCCATCGGCTACAATTCCGTCTTCAAGAATGTGACATTGACCAAAGAAGCACCGAAGGCAGAGTTGGGCAAGGTGAGCATTGCCTACAACGACATCTTAATGAAGGCTGCCACGGTAAAAACCCGTTTGGCGAAGTTGGAAATGCACAAAGACACCTTTATATATAATGTAGCAGCCTATCGAGTGCCCGAAGGAGCCACGCTCGAAGCGCTGATTGACAAGTTGCCGGGTGCCGTTGTCGACGACGATGGAGGTATCACCATCAACGGAAAGACTGTTTCGGAAATACGTGTAGACGGTAAGGACTTCTTCAAGGGAGATACGAAGGTAGCGATGAAGAACATGCCCGTTTCACTCATCAATCGCGTAAAAGCCTATGATATGCAGAGCGATTATACCCAGCAAACGGGTATCGACGATGGTAATGAGAAGACCGTACTCGATTTGGAACTGAAAAAGAAGTTGAAGTCGACGCTGTTCTCTAACATTGACTTAGCGTATGGTAACCAAGATCGTTATTCAAGCAACATTTTTATCAATCGTTTTACGGACAATACCCGTATTTCAGCATACGGTTCTATGAACAATGTAGGCGATCGACGCTTCCGTGGTGGCGGTCCGCGCTTTCAGAGCGGCAGCAACGGTTTGTCAGCCAACAAGTCGTTCGGATTAGACGGATTTTGGAACAACGGAAAGAAAGAACGTGAAGGAGGTTTCTTCCAGATTGGCGGAAATCTGAGATATAACTACTCAAATACGGATGCTCTTTCGCGCAGCAACTCCGAAACCTTCTTAAATACCAATAGCGTCAGCTCGTTCAGCAACAGTGCCAGTCATAGTTTCAGTAACCGTTCCAGTTTTAGTGCCGAACTCAATCTAAAATGGAATCCCGACACGATGACATCGGTTTATTTCCGTCCGGATTTCAGTCATAGCGAATCGAAAAGCCGTTCTGACAGCAAATCGGCCACTTTCAACAGCGATCCGTTTGAAGTGACAGCGAATCCGTTGGACTCCATGTTTATGACGAACAGTGCCATCAACGTGATGCCTTCGTTAGCCGATATTGCAGTGAACCGCAACAATCGTCTGAGCAAGTCATCAAGCGATCAAGATAATGTGGAACTCGATATGGGTATCACGCGTCGTCTGAATAATAAGGGTCGCAGCATATCATTGGACGGAGGATTTAATTACTCAAAGGGTTCTAACGAAAGTTTCAGCCTTTCTGAAATCTATTATTTCCAGCGTACGACGGACAAGGAGGTATATTCCAATCAGTTCTCAACAACTCCGTCAAAAAATTGGTCGTACAACACCCGGTTGAGCTATTCTGAGCCGTTAGTTGACAAACTATATCTGCAAACCAGTTATGGATTCCGCTATAGTTATTCTAACTCCGACCGTTCGCTCTATCAATTGGACTCTTTAAGTGGTTGGGGATTGGGTAATCTGCACGATTTTGGAACGTTGCCGCAAGGTGACTCGCTGAATATGGCCTTGAATTGGCAGAATAGTCAGTATGCAACCTACAAGGATTATGTTCATACCATCAATGTAGGACTGCGCTACGTCAACGAAGATGTCAATTTGAGTGCAGGAGTACGTTTGCAGCCGCAGAATACCAAGTTGGATTATCAAAAGAATCGTTTGGACACGGTTGTAACCCGAAATGTCTTTAATCTATCTCCTGACGTGCGCTTGAGATGGAACATGGACAAGTTCAGCCGTTTGGAATTGCGCTATCGCGGTAGTTCTTCACAGCCGTCGATGACTGACCTGCTGGATGTAACAGACAACAGTGACCCGCTTTATATCACAAAGGGTAATCCCGGTTTGAAACCTTCGTGGTCAAACAACTTTAATTTGCACTACAATACCTATGTGCAGGAGCACCAACGTAGTTTTGCCGCCGATGCATCGTTCCAACAGGTGTCAAACAGCATCAGTAATGCCGTCACATATGATACTGAGAGTGGTGTGCGTACTACCCGCCCGGAAAATATCAACGGCAACTGGAATACAAGAGGCTCGTTTATGTTTAATACATCGGTTGGACCGGATAATATGTACTTCATAGGTACTGATGCCAGTGCAGGTTATTCGCACAATGTAGGTTTCATCAGTGTCGGAAACACCGATAGCGAGAAAAATGTGGTGAAGACATTGAACCTGTCCGATCGTTTGCGCTTATCTTATCGTTCTGACTTCTTTGAAGTGGGCTTGAACGGAAGCATCAATTATAATCACTCTCGTTCAGACTTGCAGGAGCAGTCAAATATGGAGACCTATACGTTTGCCTACGGTGCCAACTTCCAGTGGAACACCATTTGGAACTTGTCGGTCACAACCGACATGGCCATGAACAGTCGCCGAGGATTCAGTGACAAGTCGATGAATACAAATGAATTGATTTGGAACGCCCAGATTTCTCAATCTTTTTGGGCACAGAAGGCAACGTTGAGCATACAGTTCTATGATATCCTTCATCAACAAAGTAATATCAGCCGTACCATCAATGCCCAAATGCGTCGCGATACTTGGACCAACGGCATCAACAGCTACTTCATGGTACATTTCATCTATAAGTTGAATCTCTTTGGTGGAATGAGCGGTGGCAGTATGCGTGGTTCCGGCGGCGGTGAAGGCGGTGGAAACCGCGGAGGCGGTGGCGGAATGGGCGGCGGCCGAATGGGCGGTGGTGGCCGTGGCTAATGCTGCAATCCCCAATTAAATTGATCCAGGAAATTACCATTAGGAATAATACATATAAGAGTTCATTAGATTTCATTTTGTAAAAATAAGTTCATTTCGTTTAGGAGTCAGGATGTCGTGAGGATATCCTGATTCTTTGTTATATATAATATAGGAGAAGACTTTTAGCGAGAAAAGACTTGATATGGTGGATTAATCTGACAAAATGGATCATTCCAAACAGATCGAATGATAATTATTACGCATTGAAAATGATTGTTTTATATATAAATGCTTCTTATGGTCGTTGAAAATAATGGAAAAATTCTCTTTTAGAATTTGTGATATTCAATTATTTGTTTTAATTTTGTAAACAACATAAAAGAAAGGCTGTCGGAAATAGTGGGTTAATAGCTGTTGCGATAGTGTTTCGACGAATCGAGTAGAAGAATGACGGTATGGCCATTTTCCATTGTCGTATAGAGAAAATGTCGGCAGTGCGTGAGGCAAAGAAAGAATCAGATGAGTCTAAATTCTTTTTGAAACATGTCCGTCTGATGGCTGAAAAGCCATGTTATTCAGAAGCCTTTTAATATCATAAGTTCATTTCGTTTTTGGGTTAGGTCATCGAGAGATGCCCTAACTTTTTTTGATAGATAGCCAAATGGGGCGAAAGAAAGTTGTTTATTTGAAGTCTTTACATTACTTTTGTATAAGCGTTTAGAATTAAGTCGGGAATGACCGTAGTTGTATATGTAATCATCGCTTTTTATCTCTTTTTGGTGCTCAACTCAATGGGTGCTGTGATGCTTGACAACCGTCAACCGGTGAAAACGATTGCGTGGTTATTGGTGATTCTGTTGATTCCCATTATCGGACTGCTGTTTTATTATTTTTTTGGCCAGAATATTCGCCGTGAATTTGTGTTGAGCAAGAAAAGTTTGGACATGTTGATGCAGAAAGTGATTTCGCATTATGTTCGTCAAGAGAAATATGATGTGCCTTCTTATTTTCACGGCTTAATGTTGTTAATGAAACGCATCAGCTTTGCCTATCCTTTCAGAGGTTATAACGTAAAACTTTATACAGACGGTAATGACTTTCTCTTGCAACTGATAAAAGATATTTCCCAGGCCCGGCATCATGTTCATGTAGAGTTTTTTATTATAGGAAACGATGAGGTAGGACGTCTTTTTGCCGACACACTGATTGATGCCGTCCGACGAGGCGTTACGGTGAGATTACTGTATGATGATGTGGGTTGTTGGCCGGTTTCTCGTAGCTATTTTAGGCGTTTGCAGTCTGCGGGAGTTCAGGTGCAACCCTTCCAGCCTGTTCATTTCCGTCGATTGTCCCATCGTGTCAACTATCGAAACCATCGAAAGATTGTGGTGGTGGATGGTATGATTGGTTATGTGGGTGGAATGAACATTGCGTTGCGCTATCTTCGAGGTGAAAACGGGGGAAAATGGTTCGACTTACATTCACGTTTTGAGGGAAGTGCCGTTTATGGTTTGCAACAATTGTTCTTGTTGGATTGGTATTATGCTGCCACAGAAATGATCAATGCCCAGGAATATTATCCGGTGCTTCAACCCCAAGAAACGCAAGGTGTTCAAATGCAGATAGTGATGTCTGCTCCCTTTGAACAATGGTCGAATATGCATTTGGCGTTTAATCATATCATACAGTCAGCCAATAAGTACGTGTATATTCAGACTCCGTATTTCATGCCGACGGAAACTATTTTGGAGTCTTTGCAGATAGCAGCCTTGAGGGGTGTGAAAGTTCAGCTGATGGTGCCCTTGAAGCCCGGTGGATTTTGGATGACTTGGGCCAATGAATCTTTTTATGGCGATGTATTAAAGGCCGGTGTGGAGATTTTTGCCTATCATCCGGGCATGTTACATGCTAAGGCGTTGGTAGCTGATGATTCTTTCTGCTCCATTGGTTCGGCCAACATGGATTTTCGCAGTTTAAACGATACGTTTGAAGACAGTGCTTTCTTTTATGATGAAGAAATAGCGATGCGTGTGAAGAAAATATTTGAGCAAGCCCGGAAAGATTGCATGCCCATCACGCTTTCTATGTGGAATAGTCGGAATCGTCGTCGTAGATTGTTAGAATCGTTTGTGAGGATTTTTTCTCCATTATTTTAATGTAGTTGTAGTATTATATGAAATCAAATAGTCGTCCGCTTTCGGTGTTTTGGTCGTTGTTGCCGTTATTTTTGTTGATGATAATGCTCACCGTGGCGGTGCATACGTTCGGGAGTGATGTTCTTGAGGGAGGCAGTCAGATCTCGTTATTGGTGGTCTCTGCAGTTTGTGTTCTGATAGGGATTACGGTGCATAAGGCACATTGGCTGGAATTTGAAAAGGCTATTCGCCATAACATTTCCAATACTGCTACAGCTATTATCGTATTGCTCGTGATCGGAGCGTTGAGTTCCGCTTGGATGATTAGCGGTGTGGTACCATTATTAATATATTATGGTACGATGATTATCCGTCCGGAGATATTTTTGGCTTCGTCTTGCATAATTTGTGCTTTGGTCAGTGTGATGACCGGTTCGTCGTGGACCACGATTGCCACTATAGGCATAGCATTGATGGGTATTGGGCGTGCCGAAGGATTTAGTGAGGGGTGGATTGCCGGCGCCATTATCAGTGGAGCCTACTTTGGAGATAAAATTTCACCTTTAAGCGATACGACAATATTGGCGTCGAGTGTAACGGGCGTTCCCTTGTTCAGTCACATACGTTATATGCTGTTTACCACGGTTCCCTCATTGTTGATAGCATTGTTTATCTTTGTTTTGTCAGGTTTCATAACCGATGTAACCGATGCAAATCATGTCAATATGCTCAATGCGGCTTTGGCGTCACGCTTCCATTTGTCGCCATGGCTGTTGCTCGTTCCGTTGTTGACCGGTGTGATGATAGCACGCCGTTTGCCATCATTGGTGACATTGTTTTTGAGTACGGTGTTGGCAGTTTTGGCCGCCGTGATATTTCAACCTAATTTGTTATTGGAAGTTGCCGGCGAGGGCGGCAGTGTATTTAAGGGTGCAATGATGACACTTTACGGTAGTACATCGCTCCCTACAGATGACGCCATGCTAACGTCGTTAGTAGCAACGCGGGGAATGTCGGGCATGCTCAATACCATTTGGCTCATCTTGTGTGCCATGTGTTTTGGCGGATGTATGTCGGCTGCCGGAATGATAGAAGGTATAACGCATATGTTTGTGCGCTTGGTGAGGGGTACTGCCAGTCTTGTTGCAGGAACTGTGGGTGCCGGCCTTTTCTTCAATTTAGCTACGGCAGATCAGTATATCAGTATCTTGTTAACCGGAAATATGTTTAAAGATTACTATGATCGGAGCGGGTACGAACGCCGATTGTTAAGTCGTACCACGGAAGACGCCGTGACCGTTACTTCTGTCTTGGTTCCATGGAATACCTGCGGTATGACGCAGAGCACCGTTTTGGGTGTGGCAACACTTACGTATCTTCCTTATTGCTTCTTTAATTATCTCAGTCCGTTGATGAGCATCTTAGTTGCTGCCATTGGATGGAAAATTGTGCATAAATCGGTAGGGGATAAAGAAACTGACAAGATAGAAGAATTCGCCTAAGAATTGTTAATCGTCAACCTAAATCCGGAGACAAAAGGGTGACATCCCTTAAAGGTGTGATTATTGTTGCTCGTCAGGCAGTGAATCCACATCAATGTGGTTGATGGCTTTGCGTAGATGGATTAACTTCTCGCGAATTTCTCGTAGCTGAATAAGTACCTCGGTGTTACTTTGTGCACCCTCCTTATTGCTTTTCAAAAGTTCACGGGCCTTGGCAATTTTAAGTCCTCGTACTTTCAGCAGATTATAGATTACACGAATAGTTTCGATATCTTCCTTGGTATATTGCCGAACGTTTCTTCCTGCTTTGTGAGGCTTAATTTGCGGAAATTCCGTTTCCCAATAGCGTAGCAACGATTCAGCCACACCAAATTCTTTTGCTACTTCGTGAATGGAGAAGTATTTCTTTAAATCTTTGTTTGGATTCAGTGCCATATAAACCGATGTGAAAGTATCTGTTTGATGTTAGAACATTTGCAAATGTAGTGAAAAACCTGTAACTTTGCAAAGTTTTTAGCTAAAAAGAGATTTTCATGACAGCAAAAGAAATAAGAGAAAGTTTCAAGAAATTTTTCGAGGAGCACGGACATCTTATTGTTCCCTCAGCTCCAATGGTAATCAAAGATGATCCCACGTTGATGTTTACTAATGCGGGGATGAATCAATTCAAAGATATCATTCTTGGCAATCGTGAACCCAAAAGCCGTCGTTGCACGGACTCACAAAAATGTTTGCGCGTAAGTGGAAAACATAACGATTTGGAAGAAGTGGGTCATGATACTTACCATCATACCATGTTTGAAATGCTCGGAAACTGGAGTTTTGGCGATTATTTTAAGAAAGAAGCCATCAGTTGGGCATGGGAATACTTGGTAGATGTCTTGAAAATCAATCCGGCCAATCTGTATGCTACCGTTTTTGAGGGCTCTCCTGAAGAAGGTTTGTCGCGTGATGACGAGGCTGCATCCTATTGGGAGCAATTCTTGCCGAAAGATCACATCATTAATGGAAATAAGCATGATAATTTCTGGGAGATGGGTGATACCGGTCCTTGTGGCCCTTGTAGCGAAATCCATATAGATTTGCGTACCGAAGAAGAAAAAAAGGCTGTGAGTGGTGCGTCGTTGGTCAATAAAGACAATCCTCATGTAATTGAAATTTGGAACCTTGTGTTCATGCAATATAATCGCAAGGCCGATCAGTCACTCGAGCCGCTTCCCAATCATGTGATAGATACCGGTATGGGATTTGAGCGTTTATGTGCAGTGATGCAGAATAAGAACTCAAATTATGATACCGATGTATTCCAGCCGATGATTCAAGAAATCGGTCGTATGTCGGGAGCAAAATATGGTGATGACGAGAAAAAGGATGTGGCTATGCGCGTTATTGCCGACCATGTTCGTGCCATTGCCTTCAGCATTGCAGACGGACAATTACCCGGTAATGCCAAAGCCGGTTATGTGATTCGTCGAATTTTGCGTCGTGCCGTTCGTTACGGCTACACCTTCTTGGGATTCCAAGAAGCTTTCATGTATAAACTTCTGCCCACACTCATTAATGATATGGGCGATGCTTATCCTGAACTTGATGCACAGAAAGTTCTGATTTCAAAAGTCATCAAAGAAGAAGAAGAGGCGTTCTTGCGCACTTTGGCAACAGGTATCAATTTGTTGGATGGTGTGATGGAGCAGACTCGTAAGGGAGGCTCAACCGTTATTGACGGAAAGCAGGCGTTCATGTTGTTTGATACCTATGGATTCCCTCTTGATTTGACAGAATTGATTTGTATGGAGCAAGGAATGACTGTTGATTTGGAATCTTTCAACCAAGAAATGCAGAAGCAGAAAGAGCGTGCACGCAATGCTGCAGCTGTCGAGACCGGCGACTGGACTACTTTGGCCGAAGGTGAAACCGCCTTTGTGGGTTGGGACAAAACAGAATCTCCTTGTCATATTTTGCGCTACCGTAAGGTTGTTCAGAAAAAGCGTACCTTCTATGAATTGGTGCTCGATGTAACCCCGTTCTACGCAGAAATGGGTGGACAGGTGGGTGACCGCGGAGTGCTCGTTTCAGATACAGAGAAGGTAGAGATCGTTGACACCAAGCGTGAAAACAATTTGCCTATTCATATTACCAATGAATTGCCGAAACATCCCGAGGCAGCATTTATAGCTCAGGTTAACATTGACAAGCGTCGGGCAAGCGAAGCCAATCATACGGCTACACATTTGCTTGACGAGGCTTTGCGTCAGGTTCTTGGAACTCATGTAGAGCAAAAAGGTTCGTTGGTAACTCCTGATTATCTCCGTTTTGACTTCTCGCATTTCCAAAAGGTCACTCCCGAAGAGCTGCGACAAGTAGAGCGTATCGTCAATCAGCACGTGCGTGAGGATATTCCTCTTGAAGAGTTCCGTGAGATGCCTATCGATGAGGCCCGTCAGATGGGTGCAATCGCTCTATTCGGAGAAAAATATGGTGATAAGGTGAGAGTCGTTCGTTTTGGCGGTAGCGTAGAATTGTGTGGTGGTTGCCATGCTGGTTCTACAGGACGCATTGGTCTCTTCCGCATTATCTCCGAGAGTTCCGTTGCAGCCGGTGTTCGTCGTATAGAAGCCGTAACCGGAAGTACAGCAGAGGAGAGTGTATATGTGATGCAGGATGCCATGACAGCACTTGGAAACTTGATGAACAATGCCAAAGACCTTCCCGCTGCTGTCCAGAAGGCTCTTGAAGATAATGCTGAACTCAAGAAAGAAGTTGAAAGTTATCTGAGAGAAAAGGAAGACCAGATGAAAGAAAGGCTATTGGGAATGGCCGAGAATATCGGTGGCGTAAAAGTGGTGAAGGCAAAACTCAAGATATCTGCCGATGTAGTGAAGAACCTCGCCTTTAAGTTAGCCAACGATGTTCCTGAAAGTCTCTTGGTTGTTATTGGTAGTGTTTCGGGCGACAAACCCATGATTACGGTCATGTTGAGCAAAGACTTGGTTAAAGACCATGGTTTGAATGCCGGCAATATGGTACGCGAAGCTGCTAAACTGATTTCAGGTGGTGGCGGTGGTGCTCCTCATTTTGCAACAGCCGGAGGCAAGAACGTGGATGGCCTCAATGCCGCTATTGACAAAGTTGTAGAATTGGCTCGCTTGTAAGAAAAATCCATTACAAGATACTGATTTGAAAATCCCACAGAACTGTTAATGACAGACTGTGGGATTTCTTTTACCCAGAGAACTTAGAAGCCTCCTCATCACGTTAACTATCGCTCAAATAATTCACTCAAAGAACCTATATGCTCATAAAAATACTAAGGTGAGATTTTCAAAATTTTCTGCCAATTATTGGGTTCGTCAGTGATTAAACCGTATCTTTGCGATAACAAATTCCGCCATGCTTCCCTCAGAACAGCGTACCAGGGCGGAACTTTTGCTTTAATAGGTTATGGAATTGGAATACACGAAACAGCCAATAGATTATCCTCAGCAAATACAAATGCTGAAAGAAAGAGGATTAATAATCAATGACGAGGAACAAGCGTTGGAACAGTTCCGAATCATTAGCTATTTCCTAAATATCGAGAAGTTGACGCTGCCGTAACTTCTGTGTTCTACGAAGTGGGGATGTTGTGTGAAGTCCTGCTCCTTTCCATGTTCCAGGATGAAGAGGGCTCCTTCTCTCAGTAGCGAACTTGAACAAACGCGGTCGGGTAATTCTTTCATTTCCTTCAAGGCGTAGGGTGGGTCAGCAAAGACTAGGTCGAATGTCTCCTTTGACCGCTCAATGAAGCGCAAGGCGTCGAAACGGTAAACTTGTGATGCCGGATCGTCTATTCGGGCCATTACGCTGCGGATGAAGGCGTAGTGACGCGGATCTTTTTCTACCGATACTACGCGCCGGCATCCTCTTGAAAGAAATTCCAGCGAGATGCTACCTGTTCCGGAGAAGAGGTCTAATACGTCCAGGTCTTCAAAATCGACGTATGAGCGCAATACATTGAATAAGTTTTCCTTGGCAAAGTCAGTGGTAGGGCGTGCTTTGAAGTTGGACGGAATTTCAAAGTGGCGGCCTTTGTATTTTCCCGTTATTACTCTCATCTTATTGGGGGGATTAATAGGCTCGGAGCATCAGTAGTACCAAATCATAGGGCAGTTTGTCAAGCAGCGCTGCCACGTTGGCGTTAAACTCTTCTTCAGGCTTGAGCACACTGATGTGGGGCACGTATGGAGTCAGCATTTTTAGAAGTTCGTCGGCCTGTTCCCGCTCTCCGCACAGATAGAGTTCATCGCTCACGCGACGGAAGTGCCAGAGGTGCATGGTCTGAAGGGTGAAGTAAAGCACGTCTTCAAGGTGGTGTACTGTGCAGGTATTGTAGAGTCCGAGTTTTTTATCGCGAAAGGCTGACAGTCCGATGCGTCCGTTAGCAATGTTGACGAAGAAGCGTCCGCAAGTGGCGGCCATGCAAGCTGAGGCGAAGTGGAGCAGCAAGGGAGTTTCTGCACTTTGGAAGAGCAGGTTGGGAAAGGTTTCTTCGAGGGTATGACAGATGTCTTTGTCAATGGCGAAAAGCAGTACGGCATTGAGGTGAGGCAGGGTGTCATAGAATACGCGGTGGCGCTTGCGGCTTTTGGAGAAGTTGAAGAAGTAGATGTCTTCCGTATGGTCTTCGTCGAAGTCACTTAGGGGTACCAGTGTGGCCGGTCCTTCCACCAATACGCGCACATAGCTGAAGTCGCCCTTTACCAGCGAGGTTCTGCGGATGGCTTCGTGCATATTGGCATTGATAGAGATGTCGGGCTGGGTGACGTAGGTTTCAAAATTGACGGTTTGTTGACGAAGGCGGTCGTAGCGGGCAAATACAAATTCGCTACGACTGATCCGAATGTACAAGGTGTCACTGTCTCCTAACTTCATGGTTGATATTTGAAACGCCGCAAAGTTAAACAAAATTTACCGAACCACTTCACTTTGTTTTTCATTTCCTCCCATGTCTGCGCAGCTCTTTCCTATAAATGACTTAGTTTTTTCTCAAAAGTAGTTATTATGTTGTTAGTAAAACCTCATAGAATCCATAGTCAATCAGTGTTCTTGGCGTTACGACATCGAAGATAAACTTAATGATTGCGTACCGGCATATTTATATTCGGAAAATGAAGATTCGTGATATTCTAACTGAAGGATTCGGTTGAGGCTTGTATCAATTCAGCAGACAATGTCTGCTGAATCTGTTTCTGATGGATTTGTATTGCCCATCTTTGACAGATTTATGTGGATTTATTCTTTATTCTCGGATAAAAGCAGTAACTTTG